>CACYBR010000185.1 GCA_902772705.1 uncultured Planctomycetota bacterium | reverse complement strand
CCCGGGGAAGGCGCGATCGCGTTTGAAGAAGCCCTGTTGTTCGTTCAGAACGCGGACGACGTCCTGACTCGGTCCGAGAAACTGATTGTTAAAGAACGCCAGATTGAAGGCGGGAAACTTTCGGTACAACAGGGCGTTGCGAATAATACCCAGCCCTTTATTGTCGATATCGATCTCTTTGACGATCGCTTCGAGGGCGCGAGAGCGGAGCGTCCACAGAACGAGCTGGTCGTGCGAGGCGGCGGCTCCTTTGAAGAGCATGTAATCGCCGCAATCCTGGACGCCGTCGCCGCAGTATTTCAGGATCGCGTCTCTGAGCGCGGCAGGGCTGGCGATTCCGTGCTGAGGCAGCGCGCCGGACGACCGTCGATACAGAGCGTCGTAGTAGACCAGAACGTTTTTACGTCGCGGAAGACTGGCGACGAGCGACTTGACGGCCTCTTTTTCCGACGCGCGCTTGACGACGCTGTTGCACAGGTCAACGACGGCGTCGTCGCCGTTGTAGTTGAAGACCTTAACGTAGTATTCAAGCACGAGCGTAACGCGACGACGCGGCACGTAGACGTTTTCAAGAATGTTCGCGAGCGTCGTGCGTTTGGAATCGCCCCAGCGCATAACGAGCTGATTTCTGACCAGCTCCGACTCGGTCAGCCCGCTCGCAAACGGCTGCATGTACGAAACGTCGTACTCGTATTGAGGACGGATCGCCTGCAACGCGCTTTTGACGCTTGCGGCGTCGTCGATTCCCGCGTCTTGAAAGAGCGCCTCGTGCCGATCGTAGAGCTGGCGATAGTAAAGGATCAAATGTTTGTCGGCAAAGAGCGCGTCGACGAGTTCGCCGAGCTTCTCGTGCGCCTCGAAACGGCGTTTGCCCTCTTCGTATTCCCCGGTCGCGTTCTGATTCTCAGGCGGTTCCGCCGCCGTCGCGCGCGCGACCTGCGCGGAGGACGATTCTTCGTCCGCGTCGGCCGCAACGCGCTTGAACCTCAGCGGAAGCGACTCGATTTCCGTCAGCAGCGCGTGGTCGTGGGGAACGTCGAGCGCCTGGCGGCGGTCGGGGTAGAACCGGTTCTGCCCGGCGTTCGGTTCAGCCGGCGCGCACGTGAGCTTTTCGAGCATCGGGTAGACGATATTCGCGAGCGCGTCTTCGACGCATTCCTGAATCGGCTGACTCGCAGGGGTGAACGTTTTGAAGTATCCGTCGTTGGGCCCGGGCTCAAACGAGCGCGGTTCGTTGGGCGTGTCTTCGACGGGCGTCAGAGGGGCGCCGTGGTCGTCGACGGGAACGTAGCAGTCTCCCAGCCGCCGCTGGAACGGGGCGTCCTGCGCGTTGAGCGCGCGTCTGGCGATCTCCGTGGGAATGTAGACCCTGTGGAGCAGCTTGTCGAATGGGACCGGCGCGGCGGGCGCTTGTTGCGATCGGCGCATGAGGTCGAGCGCCGCGAGTCGCAGCGTCGTGGTTACGAGTTCGTCTTCCTGCGCCTCCATATTCGCAAAGTATCGGCCGTCAGAGCTCTTGAAGCGGAAGAACCCGAGCGGCGCGATCAGCTTGTCGAGCGGCTCGACGGAATAGATTCCGAAGGGCGCCAGCTCGTTTGAATGACGCGCCAGAATCGTTTCCGGGTAGACGATCGCGCTTTTGGGGAAGATGGAGCGGAAGAAGAAGAGCTTCAGACAGACGTCGGACGCGTCGACGCGCGCGAGGTCCAGAAGCGCCGAATCCTCCGGGTCGACGGCGGCTTGTCGCGCGCGGCGGACCGCGTCCATGACGGGCGCGTGCATCTTCAGCGGGAAGACGCGTCCGAGGAAATGAAAGCCGACGCTGATGATGATCGACGCGAGCTCGAGGTCGGAGAACGACGACGGCTCTTGCGTCGCGGCGCGCATTGCTTCGCGGAAATCGGCGAGCTCCGCGTCAGACTCTGGCGCGACCCCTCGCGGGAACGATTCGCGTAACACGCGATAAGCAACAAGCAGGTTGAAAGTCAGCTTTTTAGGGTCCATGATCCGCCGCCTCGTTCTCAGACATAATGGAAGGGTTCGCCGATTTCCCCCGAGAAACCGACTCTCTTATTTTATTTCAAAGGGACCCGATTTCAAGGAAAGCGCGCGCAGTTTGACGCCTTTGTTCGTTTTGCTCGCGTCTTTGGATCGTCGTTTCCCGTTATTGTAAGAGTTAAGCGTCGGTTTCGCGCGCTACGTTTTGGCGCCGACTCTTGACGTCTTTCCGATACGTTCCGATAATGACGCAATAGGGTTGGCGTTATGATAATAGCCCGACGTTTCGAGTCGTTTTGCCTTTCGGGAGACCTTCATGAGCAGATTTTCTGTCAACTATCGCGGCGAGAGGATCGAGTTCGCCTCGCTTGAGGATTTTGACGCCTGGCGAAAAACGCTGCCCGATCAAGATCGCGAGTATTATGAAAGGATAAAACTGGCGCCGTCGTCCACCGGCAAATTATCCTTGACTAAAGGCGAGGCGCCGAAAAACGACGCCCATCGCCGCGCGGCCGTCCCCCCGTCTGCGACGGACGACGCGTTTCTCACCGAGCCCGACGAACTCGAACTCATCGACTCGCCTTCCGACGGAGACGCTCGCTCGCCGTCAGAAGACCTCGCCATGGAGAACGCGTCGCGCGTGAGCGACGTGAGCGAGGATTTCGACGACGTCTCGATCATCGACGACGAAACGTCTTTCGCAGGACAGCCCGAAATCGACGACGTCTCTGTTCCGGCGGAGGAGCCGTCCCTGCCGTACGGCGGCGCGGATCAGACCCACGTGTCGCGCGTTGGACTCATGATCGACAACGAAATGGTCTATATCACGCCGCAGGAAATGCGCGAATGGCTGGCAAATCGGACCATTCGCGGAAACACGCCCGTCTATTTCGACGACGTCCCGTACGCTGTCCGCGATTTCAAGCCGCAACTCAAACGGAATCTCGACTATTTCGTCAGACCCGACAATCCTCCCAGCGTGATGGCGCCCGTGGCGATTATCGTCCTCTGCGCCGTCGCGCTTGCCGTCGTCGCTATTCTGTTCATGGGGAAGCGGCAGGAACCCCAGACGCCCGAGCCCGACCAGAGTCCCGTCCCTGCGGCGCAGGAAAACGCGAACGACGATCAGAACGCCCAAAAGGACGCGGATCACGACGTGCCCGACGAGAATCCCAGTTCCGCTGAAAACGCCGAACTCCCCGATAAAAACAACGCGGTCGAGCCCGATGTTTCAACTCCGGCCCCCGACGAAAGCAAGACGCCGGAACCGCCCGTGAAAGACGACGGACCCGCGCCGGAACAGAGAGACGTCGACGATTCCACGAAGGTCGAACCGTCCGAGCCCAACGACGAGCCCGACGACGACTTTGATTCGCTCGATCCGCCCGAAGACCCGTTCGCGCACGAAGACGCTTCGACGCCGCCCGTCGAATCGGAGCCGCCCGTCGAATCGGAGCCGCCCGTCGAATCGGAGCCGCCCGTCGAATCGGAGCCGCCCGTTGAATCGGAGCCGCCCGTTGAGTCGGAGCCGCCCGTTGAGTCGGAGCCGCCCGTTGAATCGGAGCCGCCCGTCGAGTCGGAGCCGCCCGTCGAGTCGGAGCCGCCCGTCGAGTCGGAGCCGCCCGTCGAGTCGGAGAAGCCCGTCGAGT
>CACYBR010000184.1 GCA_902772705.1 uncultured Planctomycetota bacterium | reverse complement strand
TTGCCAGGAATAACAATCTTCTTTACGATTGTCTTGCCTTCGACGAGCGCGGCAATCTTGGGATCGGCAAGCGCTGCCGCTTCGGTTGTAGAAACGTCGGAATTCGCGGGCAGTTCAAGACGGGAACGGAGCTTGCCGTTAATCTGGATGGGAATCACAACGCTGCTATCCTTAATAGCCTCTTCGTCCCAGGTCGGCCAGGGTTCATACGCAAGAGTTTTCTCGCCCCCAAGAAGGCTCCAGAGCTCTTCGCAGACGTGGGGCGCAAACGGCGAGAGGAGCAACACCAGAGTTTTCATTGCGGACTTAGGACGTACGGTCTCTTTCCCGAAGTAATTGGTGAACTCCATCATACGCGCAATCGCGGTGTTGTACGAAAGGTTTTTGACGTCTTCAGAAACAGCCTTGATCGTCTTGTGGAGAATGCGATTCTGCTCTACGGTTGGTTCGACGTCCTGAACGGCAGAATTGAGTTCTTCGACGTCTGGTTCCGAAGTGACGATCATACGCCACACACGATCGAGGAAACCACGAACGCCGCTGACTCCATCCTGATTCCACGGCTTGACCGCCTCGAGAGGTCCCATGAACATCTCATACAACCGCAGAGAATCGGCGCCAAACTGAGAAACAACGTCGTCGGGATTGATGACGTTGCCGCGGCTTTTAGACATCTTTTCCGATTTGCCAAGAACGACGATAGAAGGATCGGTTGTTAAAACGTAATTGTCTCCGTTCTTACCAATGTTCTTTGATTCAACCTTGACAGCTTTGACGGGAGTTCCATCAGCTTTAAGCGAACTTTCCCCTTGTTTGTCAACATTGACGTCGCGTGCGGAAACCCACTCGCCAGATTCATTTTGAAAGCCGGTAAATTCCATCTCGCCAAGAATCATTCCCTGGTTTACGAGGCGATGGAACGGTTCTTTCGTTGAAACGAAACCAAAATCGTACAACACCTTGTGCCAGAAACGCGCGTAAAGCAAGTGAAGAACCGCATGCTCGGCTCCGCCAATGTACAGGTCGACCGGCATCCAGGCCTTTTCTATTTCAGGATCAACCATGGCCTCGGAGTTATGAGGATCAAGGTATCGGAGATAGTACCAGCAAGATCCTGCCCATTGCGGCATTGTGTTCGTTTCACGCTTGTATTTCTTACCGTTCCGCTCCACATAAAGCCATTCCTCAGGAGCGTGTTCAAGGGGAGGTTCTGGGGAATGTTTATGAGCGTCGAACTTGACCCCTTCGGGAAGGTCAAGAGGCAATTCCGAAGGATCTAGAGGAAGGATTGCTCCGTTAGGCTTTCCATCTTCGCCGAGTTCGCGAAGAAGCGGGAAAGGCTCGCCCCAGAAATGTTGGCGACTAAAGAGCCAGTCGCGAAGTTTGTAATTGACAGTCTTGCGCCCAAGCCCTGCGTCGGCAAGTTTTTCTGTAATAAGCGCTTTGAATTCAAGCGTTGGCGTGCCGTCGTATTCGCCGCTGTTGACGGCGACGCCCATTTCGGTGAATGCGACTTCGAGTTTACTGACTTCTTCAGGAGAGGCGGAAGAGTTTGGACCGGGAGCTACGACCTGCTTGATAGGAAGACTGAACTGTTTGGCAAAATCGAAGTCGCGTGTATCGTGCGCTGGGACCGCCATGATTGCGCCCGTGCCATATGACGCCAGAACGTAATCGGCGATCCAGACCGGAATCTGCTGGCCGTTTACGGGATTGAGCGCGTAAGAGCCGGTGAAAACGCCCGTTTTTTCTTTAGCGAGATCTGTGCGATCCAAGTCGGACTTAAAGGACGCCTGACGACGGTACTCTTCAACGGCGGCCTTTTGTTCGGGAGTCGTCAATTTTTCGACGGCCGCATGTTCTGGCGCAACTACCATATAGGACGCTCCGAAAAGCGTGTCAGGCCGGGTAGTGAAAATACGCAAGACGTCGGCTCCTGGTTTACGCGGGAACCCAGAAGCCTTGCGAGAAACCTTCCAGGCTTCAAAGTCTTCGGGTTTTCCGATGAAAAAGTCAACTTCCGCCCCTTCGCTACGTCCGATCCAATTACGCTGAAGCGTTTTAACGCTTTCAGGCCATTGAAGCTCGTCAAGATCCTCTTCGAGACGATCCGCGTAGGCCGTGATGCGGAGCATCCACTGACGCAGAGGCAAGCGCATAACGGGATAACCTCCGCGTTCACTCACGCCGCCGACGACTTCTTCGTTTGCAAGGACCGTGCCAAGTTCCGGACACCAGTTGACAGGCGCTTCAATCTGGTAGGCAAGCCGATGATCGTCCTGATATTGCCGAACGGCCTCAGATCCTTCGGCCTCGACGTCTGCCGGTATCGGGAGTTCGTCGATTGGACGAGCTTTTTTTTGTTCTCTGTCGTACCAAGAGTTGTAAATGAGGAGAAAAATTCGCTGGGTCCAACGAAAATACTCAACGTCGGTAGTGGCAATCTCACGATCCCAGTCGTAGCTGAAGCCAAGAGCATGGAGCTGGCGGCGGAAGTTGGCAATATTTTTTTCCGTCGTGATACGCGGATGAATACCAGTCTTCTTGGCATGCTGTTCTGCGGGCAACCCAAAAGCGTCCCATCCCATAGGGTGCATAACAGCATAGCCGTTCATTCGCATATAGCGGCAATAGACGTCCGTCGCAGTATAACCTTCGGGATGTCCGACATGCAATCCCTGTGCGCTTGGATAAGGGAACATGTCAAGCACGTAGGCTTTTTTGCCCTCAGTGTTATTGGGAAGATCTTTCGGAAGACGGGGAGCGACAAAGGTCTTGTTATCTTCCCAGTATTTTTGCCATTTGGCTTCTATGACGGAAGGATTATATCGTGACATTGTTATTATTTCTAACGTCTTTGGGGTAACAAAAAACGCCGCTCAGGAAAGCGTCGTCGAAAACACAACCATTCGCGTAG
>CACYBR010000183.1 GCA_902772705.1 uncultured Planctomycetota bacterium | reverse complement strand
GGAAAGAGAATGAATCGCGTCCGAGACCATCGCGCTGGATCGTCCGACAAATCCGGCAAAGAGTTTGAAGACGACAAGCAGCACGTTCCCCATAACGCCAACAGCGGAAACGCGTTCAACGATTCCCTTTTCTGTCATTGTTTCTAACTCCGTCTTATGAAGTTCTGCCTCAATTGGTTCGAACGCGCGGCTGAAACGTCAAACCTTCCACGCCAAAGCGCGATCACGCGTCTTGAACGCGTTCGTTCTGTCCATTCTCGCCCTTCTCACCGGTCGAGCGTTTTTTCGCCGCTTCTTTCCATTCTCTGATCTGATAGTAACGTTCGCCGTAGTTGCGCTCGAACCCTTCCGTCGTCGGCTTGTAGTACTGCGTTCCCAGCATCGCGTCCGGAAGACACTGCATGTCGGCAATCTTTTCGGGCATGTCGTGCGCGTACTGATAGCCTTTGCCGTAGCCGACGTCGCGCATGAGGTTCGTAACGGCGTTGCGAATTCGCAGCGGAACCGGCTGACTGAGCGTCGCGAGCGCGTCGTGCCGCGCGGCGCCGTACCCGACGTAGACGGCGTTGGATTTCGGCGCCAGCGCCATATAGACGACCGCTTCGGCGAGGATCGTCGTACATTCTGGCATTCCGATAAACTGGCATCCCTGGAACGCGGCGACCGCCAGCTGAAGCGCGCGCGTGTCCGCCATCCCGACGTCTTCGCTCGCGAATCGGACGACGCGCCGCGCGATATAGAGCGGATCTTCGCCCGCCTCGAGCATTCTTGCGAGCCAGTATAACGACGCGTCCGCGTCGGAGTTGCGCATCGATTTATGAAGCGCGGAGATCAGATTGTAATGCTCCTCGCCGTTCTTGTCGTAGAGGAGCGATTTTCGGGACGTGCACTGCTCGACGGTCTCGCGTGAAACAATCGTGGCGCCGTCGGACGTCTGCTCGCCGTTGAGAACAGCCATCTCAAGAGTCGAGAGCGCGGTTCGCGCGTCGCCGTTGGAAAAGGTCGCGATAAGACGCAGGACGTCGGGCGCGATCGTCGTCTTCTGGGCTCCGAAGCCTTTGGGAGAGGTAAGCGCGCGCGTGAGGAGCTCGACGATCTCGTCCTCGGTCAGCGCGTCGAGAACAAAGACCTTGCATCTCGACAAAAGAGCGCTGTTGACCTCGAAGGACGGATTTTCCGTCGTCGCGCCAATGAGAACAATGCTGCCCTTCTCGACAAAAGGAAGGAACGCGTCCTGCTGCGCCTTGTTGAAGCGATGAATCTCGTCGACAAAGAGGATCGTCCGCTGACCGTATGCGCGATTTCGGTCCGCCTCTTGCATAACCTCGCGAATTTCCTTGATCCCGCTCGTTACGGCGGAGAAATCGATGAACTTTGACTTTGTGAGTCTCGCAATCACGTACGCAAGCGTCGTCTTGCCGACGCCGGGAGGCCCCCAGAAGATCATGGACGAGATCGCGTCGTTTTCAACGAGCCTGCGCAGGATCTTTCCTTCGCCGAGAAGACGCTTCTGTCCGACAATCTCGTCGAGCGTCTGAGGACGCATCCGCGCCGCAAGAGGCTGCGGCGCCTCGCTGATGAAAAACGTTGGTTGATCGGCCATGTCAGGTCTCCATTCCCGGAGTTCCACGCTATAACGATCGAGCCGGAAACGCGCGTTATCCGCAAACGCGCTTCGCCGCCGGCCTCCGCTTCCATTGTAACCCGTTTTCCATAGAAGAAAACCCAACGCCGCCGCTTCCGCTTCTCAGACGCTTTCGCCGCAAACGAACCTCGCGAGCGCTTTCACGATATACGGCGGAAGAATCTTCGTTTTAGATAGACCAGATTACGTCTGTTTTATTATGATTTTATCAAGCGACTCCGTTTCAAATTTTCAGAAAATATC
Organism: uncultured Planctomycetota bacterium; assembly: GCA_902772705.1. Classification (GTDB taxonomy): domain Bacteria; phylum Planctomycetota; class Planctomycetia; order Pirellulales; family Thermoguttaceae; genus RUG369. The sequence continues at coordinate 6,783 of CACYBR010000183.1, read as the reverse complement.
AGAAAAACAGTTGCCATATCGGCGTCCGCGAATAGAATGTTGGCATGCCGAACCGGTTAAACTGCAACGCGTTCATGATTGGGTCCGGTTCTGTTTTCTCGTCAACCAAAGAAAAGAGAGGCTTTCATGATTGGAGCTGTTATCGGAGATATCGCAGGCTCGCGATTTGAATTCGACAATTATCGCGCGAAAGACTTTGAGCTCATGAATCGCGATTGTTTCTTTACGGACGACACGGTTATGTCGCTCGCGATCTGTCGCGCGCTGCTTAAGACGAAGCCGGATCGCAGCGATCTGAGCCAGCTTGCGATCTCGTCCATGCAGGAAATTGGAAGACATTATCCAACATGCGGTTACGGAGAACGATTCCAGCGCTGGATGTTCTCCGACGACCCTCGACCGTACAACAGCTTCGGCAACGGGTCGGCAATGCGCGTGAGCGGATGCGGGTACGTCGCGGAATCGATTGAAGACGCGCGAAAGCTCGCCGTCGCGGTCACGGAGGTCACGCACAACCATCCGGAAGGTATTAAGGGCGCGGAAGCGACCGCCGTCGCGGTCTACCTTGCGCGGACCGGCGCCGATATGACAACAATCCGCGAGCATATCGAAGCCAATTATTACAAGATCGACTTTACGCTCGACGAGATTCGCCCGACGAACGCGTTCAACGAAACGTGTCAGGACACCGTTCCGCAGGCGTTGGCGGCGTTCTTCGAGTCGACGTCCTTTGAGGACGCCGTCCGCAACGCGGTTTCCGTCGGCGGCGACAGCGACACGCTCGCGGCGATCACGTGCGGGATCGCGGAAGCGTATTTCGGGGTTCCCTCCGCTCTGCGCGCGGAGGCGGAAACGTTTCTCGACGAACGGACGCTCGGTCTTCTTCGCGAATTTGAAGCGCGCTATCCTGGCAAGCAAGCCGATTGATTCTGTCCGTCTCGCGCGTCTGCGTCCTCATTTTCCAAAGGCGGACGTCGGGAAACCGACGGCATTACTTCGCCGACGCGACGGGTCCGTGCAGGACGTCGCGTCGGCAAGTTCAGTCTCGCCAGCGCGCCCAATCGTCGGGTTCCCCAAAGAGCCTCCGCTGCGCGGGAGAATCGCACTGGCGTTCGGCGGCGGTCTGTTTGAGGCAATTCAGGACCTTTTGAGTCGCGAGACAGTCGGCGACCGCGCGGTGATGGCTCGTCTCAATACGGTAAAAATCGCAAAGATCCACGAGCCTTCGCTGTCTCAACTCCGGGAGCGTGCGCCGCGCCAGCCGCAACGTGTCGACGAAATCGTTTCTCAACGTCGAGCCGTCGAACGCTTCGAAAGCGTCATAAAGAAAATTGACGTCGAAATTAACATTGTGTCCGACGATCAGTTCGCCCTCGAGAAAATTCCACACGTCGTCGGCGACGTCCGAAAAACGCGGCGAATCGACAACCATCGGCGTCGTTATGCCAGTGAGCGCCGTGATAAAAGGCGGAATTCGGCGCCGCTTCGTCGGTTGGATCAGCGTCGCATACCGAGCGCACTCAACATTCCCGCGATATTTGACGCACGCGATCTCGATAATATCCGCGCTCGCAAAGCTCATTCCCGTCGTTTCCAGGTCGACGACGGTATAATCGTCGGGAAACGTCAATAGAGAGCGGCCCTTATTTCGCAAACGCGCCACGTCCATGGTCCTCACGCTTCTGATTCGGCGAAACACTTGTCAAATTAACGGCGCTTTGGCGACGACGCTCCGTCCGGCAGGAGTCGGTCAAAACGTCATGAGTTATTTCTCGCACAGCGCCGCCAGCTTGTTTCCGACGTCGTTGATATCGACGACGCTGTAAATCGTCGTCACGTTCATTCTCAAGCCGCGTTTTCGCTGCGCCCTGTTTCTGCCGACAACCTCAAAATTGCCGCTTTCCCGAGTGTCGGCGACCAGAAACGCCGCTGCGTTGACGCCAAACCTCCGCGTAAGGACGTCCAGTTTGTAATAGTAGTTTTGATCGAGGAGCGGTCTGGTCTTACATTCGACAAAAAACGTCCTGAACCCCTTTATCATGATGCAGTCAAACTCGTTGACGACGTTCGCGCCTTCCCAGTTAATCTCGCAGGAAGAAACGACTGAGTCAAAGTTCCCTGTGTTCTTAAGCTCATAATACGTATAGAGTTCCAAAATCTTACCCGCCAGAGTAAGAAGATCTCTCGCCTGTCGCGAAACAAAGAAAAAACTCACCGTTCCATCCTGATTCCTCTTAATATCGCGAAGAAGCGGGTTCAACAGCGAATAGCCCCAGTGAATGTTGGCGCTCAGCGATTCGTCCTTTCCAAAAATGGAAATCATTTTGTTAATCGTGTCGCGGTCTTTCAAAGAAACGGAGGGAGAGTACACAGGGAGGCGATCAATCTTCAATTCCCCGAGAACGACCTTAACGCCGACAGAATCGGCGACGCGTCGGAACGTGACGACGTCGGCGTCGAGCCTGAGATTCTTCTCATAGTCCTTAAAGAGCTTGTCAAAAGCGCCGCGCAACTTATACGGATCGACAATACGAACCTTGACGGAACAGTTCGATTCGATCGCTTCAACGGAGCTTTCCGCGTCGATCACGCCGCGTTTACGCAGATGATTGACGACCTTGCGACAATTTCCCAACAGGTTCTCAAGCTCACGTCGATCGTTGGCGTGAATTGTATAGGAATAATTGTCGGGAATAAGACGCGAATCGTTGATTGTCGGAACAAGAAACGTCACGTTGACGCTTTCCTTAAGGCCGTACAGAATGTCGCAAAATCTTTTCCAGCTTTCGGGACTGGAGGAATAGAGCTTCCAGAGTAGCTTATAATCGTCCGAAAATTCCGGCGTATTGACGCCGTTGCATTCGGACGCGGAAAGCGTAAGAACGTCGGAAAGGCTAAGTGAAGGCGATTTCCTGATATACCCCAGCCAGTCGCATCGCGAAAGGGAGTGGAACGCCATTTTGAGAGAATCGAACTCGAAGCTCGGAAAACGGTCGACAACGCCTGTTACGCGCAGAACCTTCGACAACCATGTTTTATTGTTCTCTATCGCAAAAAGCGGAAACTCTTTGGACGTCGCGCCGAGACGTTCTATCAGCGGCTCAAAAAGCCCGTCCTGACCGGAAATTCTTATGCAACTGGTCTGAATCCTTCCTCCGCTACACTTGAACGCGCTGTTGCGAATCTCATTACAGTCGTTTTCGTCCAGTCGCGTCAGTTTGTCGTCCAGAAGAACGATCAGCTCAACCCTTGTCTGAATCTGTTTGTTCTCCAGATATTTCGCGACGCGAGGCAACGACTTCAGGAGCCCCTCCCTGTCTTCCGGCTTTTCAGGCATAAAGAGATAGACGACCTTTTCCGGCGCCACGAGCGTGACCGCTCCAAGATTTGCAAAAAGATCCGACGGTCCGCCCGTTTGGAAGGGAACGACAAGACACGTTTTTCTTATGGAATACGTCAGAATAAAGGGAATGTTGTCCAGGAGCGTCAGATACTCGCGTTTCCAGTTGCGGCGTTCTCCGCGCGCCCAGATCGGATAAAACCGCTGATCAAATTCACGCACGCTCTTCCACACAAGACGTCGGTTCAATTTCGACGTCGGCATCGTCTTCACGGCGTCGAGAAACGCCGCCTTCAGGCGCGCATACTGACGGACGATTCCGAACTCGCCCTGCCAGGCGCGGCGGATGCAATTAAACCATTCCTGAAACGCCTGCCTCGCCTGGCGCTTGCCCGCGACTCCGCGGACTTCCTCAAGTATCGCGCGAACGTCGCTGAGATTGTTGTCGGAAAAAACGTTGGGAAACAGGGGATCCGCAAAGTCTTTGAGGCGTTCGTTCGCTTTTTCGACCAGCGCGTGATGCAGTTGAAGGGAAACGCGATCAAGATCGTCGAGCCTCGAGTAATCGACGTACGAAGCGTTCCACCTGCTCTTCCATTCTTTCGTCTCCAGCCTGAGTTCCGGACGATTGCATACGAGCGCCACGTGGCTGCGCGGTCCCTCCGTTTTGCCGTCGCTCAGACACTCTTCGATCGACTTGGTCTGATATCCAAGGCACAGCTTCTCCGTCGCCCATCTCCGGTGTTCGGTCCAGACCAGTTCTTTGGCCGCGGCGTTGTTCGGACTGATTTTGGAAAATTTCCCGGCAAATTTCTTCGCGGCGCCCTCGTACCCCAACGCTTCAAGATCAATTCCTACGCTAAACAGCTTATACTTCAGGGAAAGAACGCTCGAAAGGCAGGAATAATAGACGCTCGGCTTCCTGAAATCACTCAGAACCTTGTCGCGTTCCTCATAGAACGTATTGCACGCCGCAAGACGCGTGTTCAACGCCATTCGTTCAAATTCGTCGAAGCTTTCCATCTTCTCAAAGTCGGCGTTGACGTAGACGGGAACCAGAACCGTCGCGTCTTCCGGAGAAGAAACGTCGAGCACGGGAAAGACGCTCATCGACTGCGTTCCCGCCTCCTGGTCGAGCTCGGACTCCACGCTCAGCGGCGCGAGACCGCACACGTTCTCCAAAAGCTTCCCGTCTGGCGAATCGACCCTCAGCGACGCGCCGTTTTTCTCCGAATCCATCCCCTGCTCCGGCTTAAACTCGGCGCAGTTGAGCGCGTCGCCGACCACGCTCTCCGAAAGGGGCGCGTTCGTGCGAAAGACGTCCTGAACGACCTTGGGCGCGAGAGGCGAAACGTCTACGTCCGCCGCCGCGCTCTCTGGACTATGAAGACTTGGTCTGACCCAGTCGTCGTTCGTGGAAAGGGAGCCCTCGGCGGCAAAGCTCAGCGTCGCGTCCGACCGCTTGCCCGGCGAAAAGTAGGGGCTCGCGTGAACATAGCTCACAACGCACGACTTGAGAAGATTGTCCAGAACCTCCTTGCACTTTCGCGCAAGCTCAAGATTGTCGCCGTCGCTCCCGACCGCAATGAACGCGTAATGAGGCGCGACGGTCTCGACGAGCTCCTGAAATTCCTCCGGGCGTTCTTTGGTCCAGCCGGGAAACTTGATCTTAAAGCCGACGTCTCCAAAGGAATCCATCTTGTTGACGCCCTTGAGCGATTCGTCGATATTGAAGAATTTCTGGAGCGAGGGCCGCGCGCGCAGATACTCGTCACGGTCCTCTTCACGTTCCGCGACGACGGTAACCTTGAGCTTCTTCTGTCGAATCTGCCCGGACTGAAGGCACGCGTCGAGAAACTTTTGGCCGTAATCGTCAAAGTTGACGACGAGAACGCGTAATTCGCTCTGCGACGGCAACGTCGCGGAATAAAGCGGCTTCTTGTAGAGATGATAAAGAACTCCAAGAATAGACTGGTTCCGATTCATATCGAATTCCCAATGCGCAAAACGCCGCTGGCATGGGCCGTCCCGGCGAGAGTTGAAACGTCACGCGAAAAGACACGGCAAACCCTCTTTCATACCGTGCTACAAAATTGTATCCGGAAAAGAGTCGTTTGCCAGAAAGAATTCGCAAAAGAGAGGTAGAATCGTATCGTCTGGACGCGACAATCCCTATAATGCGCGCTGCGCGTAAATACGTTGTTACGTGAACGCGCGAGCTGGTCGCGTCCAGAGGCTCGTCCTCCATGAGCGTCGGAGGATTATTATTCGCCGGAATCGTCGCGCCGTTCCGTTCGCGCAACGCGAGGCGCCCCGAGCTGACTCAGAGACGCCTCTGGCGCTCTGGCGCGCGTCATGCTCGGCGCCGGACGAAGGGCGTCGGGAGGCCTGATCGCCTTACTCGTCGTCACAAGCGCTCCAGTTCCCGAAATCGGGGACAAACTGTTCGTTGAATAACTCGAGCGTCTCGGGAAGCGAACGCTCCAGCTCCTTGACCGCATGACGCGGCGTCACGTCGTCTTTAACGACGCTTCGAATCGTCTTAAACCGCGACGTCGCGGTCACGGCCGCCGTCACAAACGCCCAATGAACGCGGTCCTCGGTCGGGAGCGCGCCCACGCAATCGACGCAAAGCGCGTAACGTATCTGACCGTCGTTGTAGTCCATCTCAAAGCGCCCATACCGTATCGAATGATTGAGTCGTGCGACAAGCTCCGCCGCCGCTTCGCGCCTTTTCATAACGTCAGAAGGCAAAATGGGCGTATTGATGAAAATGAGGACGCTATCACTCCTGACATGTACGAGATAAAAAAAACCAGCAAACGGATCGGGCGTTTTCACGAAGCACAAGAAAATTCCCGGATCCTTCCGCAAAGAGAGCGCGCGACTCCATCCGTTGAACTCATTTTGGACGATCTCGCCTATCTTTTCTACAGTTTGGAGCCCTTTTCCTTCGTTCTGCGATCCGTTCTTTTCTTCTTGTTCCATATTGATTTCCCCTAATGTCGACAGGGCTAAACTACGAGATTCGTTTTTAACAGCCGGCCAAAATATCCTCAACGGAATCGTCCTCCGACATGATCTTTTTAAGCGCGTCGAAAAATCGCGCAAAGATTCCCGGAGGAATGAACGCGCTTTTGCAGAGCGTTCCTTCCGTCGGAGGATCGACGCAGTCGGCCGTATAAACGCAGGCGACCTTGCCAGAATCCACGTCCAGATCCAAAAACGCGTTGCAGCCCACGACGAAGTTCACGCGAGAAACAAATTCAATCGCGCGCGCTATGCGATCCGGCTCAATGGTCAGTTCTTCGTGGGGCAAGACCGTCACGCGGTAATGATCGGGCTCCGTCTCGATCGTCACGTCGAAAATCGTTCCCTCAGACTCTGAGAACCCGCCAATGCTGAACCAGATCAGTCCTTCTTCTTCTTCGCAGGAAAACAGC
>CACYBR010000182.1 GCA_902772705.1 uncultured Planctomycetota bacterium | reverse complement strand
GTAGCTCAGTTTGGTTAGAGCGCGTCCCTGATAAGGACGAGGTCCATGGTTCGAATCCATGTGCGCCCACTAAAAAACGCCGGTCGTAAGATCGGCGTTTTTTATTTCTTGCGTTCGCGCACAGTTCGAACGTTCTCGTCCACCGCCTGAAAGCCGTCAGAGGAGTTCGCCAAAGAGGGTAAACGGCGCCGTGTCGACAACGCGCACGCGCTGGAACGTCCCAGCCATTTCGCGAGGACCGTTAAAGACGACGATGCGGTCGCATTCGGTCCTGCCAGTGAGCTGAACGGTTCCGTTTGGAGCGGCGGTCGCCAGGAGCTCGCCAACCGAGGTTATTCCCTCAGGCGTCGTTGGCTGTTCAGAGGGCGTCTCCGTTTGTTCACACTCGGCGTAAAGCGTTTCTTCCTGAGCGACGCTTCTGGATTCGCGCTTGCTGGGACCTTCGACGAGAATCTCGACCTCCCTGCCCAAAAAGCTCTTGTTCAATTCTGCGCTGATCTCGTTTTGAACGGCGAGCAGCTCGTTATTCCGACGTTTCTTAACCTCCTCGGGAACGTCGTCGACATAAATGCGCGACGCTTCGTTGCCGGGGCGAACGGAATATTTGAAGATAAAGCTGTTCTTAAAGCGCGCGTAGCGAACAAGATCAACCGTCTGCAGGAACTCGTCCTCCGTTTCGCCGCTGAAGCCGACGATAAAGTCGCTGGTAATCGCCGCGCCGGGAATCGTCTCATAAATCCGATCGACAAGCTCTCGATACTGTTCGACCGTGTAGTGGCGTCTCATCCGTTTGAGCGTGGAATTCGCGCCGTGTTGCGCTGGCACATGCAGGTAAGGCATAGCGGATGGAAGATCGCGAACAGCCTGAAGGAGCTCGTCGGTCATATCGGTCGGATAGGAGCTAACGAATCGAACGCGGCGGATCCCGGAAACGCCGTCGATCATCGCGAGAAGGTCAGCCAGCCGTGTCGTTTTGCCGTTTTCACGATAACGATAGCTGTTGACAGTCTGCCCCAGAAGCGTAACCTCCACGCACCCCTGATCGGCAAGCGTCTTAACCTCGTCGAGGATCTCTTTCGGCGAGCGCGACTGTTCCGGACCGCGAACGCTCGGAACGACACAGTAAGAACAAAGCTTGTCGCATCCGAACATGATGCGCACCATCGCCTGAAACGTTCGCTGACGCGCCTGCGGAAGACGAATAGGGTCGTAAAGACGAAACGATTCTTTGATCGTCTGCCGGTCCGCTTTCTGTTCGAAACGGTCGACCCCAACGGCTATCTGCGGCGTTCCCGTTGCCGCCGCCGCTTCGACAAGAGCGACAAGCTGATCAATCTTGCCGGGACCAACGACAACGTCGACATAAGGAGCGCGCTGAAAAACGACGTCTTTGTCTTTCTGCGCCATACATCCCATGACGCAAACGAGCGACCCGGGCTTCTGAGTTCTCCAGTGTTTGAGTCGCCCCAACGCGCTGTAGATCTTTTCCTCGGCATGTTCGCGAACGCTGCACGTGTTGAAAATAATCAAATCGGCGTCTTTACGTGAATCAAGTCGTTCCCAGCCGGCCGCCATGAGCTCAGCTGCCGCCAGTTCTGAATCCAGGGCGTTCATCTGACACCCGACCGTTTCAATATAGAATTTCATACGCTATCTGTCTTTCGCGCTCTTGTTGCCGTTTCGTCCGCGCGCGCGAACGTTTCTCCGATTCTACACTAATTCCCCCGGAGCGAAACGCCCCCCAATCTGCTAACGGAACACGTCGACGCGAAGTTTACAGTCCGGAAGCGCGCGGAGAAATTCGCGTCCGTACGACTTTGTATGGACGCGCTCGTCGAGCAGCACGACCTGTCCGACGTCGGTTCTCGTGCGGATCAAGCGTCCAAAGCCCTGCTTGAACTTCAGGATCGCCATCGGCAACAAATAGTCGCGGAACGGCGAGCCTCCGTTTTCTTCGATCGCCTGTAGCCGCGCTTCAACCAGCGGATGTCCCGGCGACAAAAACGGGAATTTTACAATAATGACGTTGCGCAACGCCACGCCCGGAACGTCGACCCCCTGCCAGAAGCTGTCGACGCCAAAGAGCACGTTGCGCGTCCCGTCCTTAAATCGCTCAACCATCCGTTGTCGCGACATGCCGTTGGACTGCGAATAAAACGGATAATTTCGGGCCGCGAAAAACGTTTCCAGCGCTTCCGTCGCGCGCTTCATCTGCAGCGCGTTCGTAAAGAGCACGAACGCCCCCCCGTCCGTTTCGTCAACATAGTCGCTTATCGCGCTCCATAACCGTCGTTCATTGAGCGTCGTGCGTTCTTCGGGAGACGCGTCGTGCCATTCGGTCGCGTCGGCGGTCAATTCCAGTCCTTTGGCCAGAACAAGAGTCGCCTGCTCGCGATAGTTATACGGACTGCCGAGAGCTCTGGCAGGCGCGCCGGTCAGCCCGACGCGTCGTCGGAAAAACGCAAAGGCCTGTCGCGTTTTCTCCGACTCAGTCTCCGATTCGACCGCGATCGGGTTAACGTCGATTTCATCGCAATTCGAGGCCAGACGTTTCGAGACGGACCCGGTCGTGAGCGTCGCGCTCGTCGTTATGACAGCGGGAATCACGTTGAACAGGTTCTCTCTAAGAATCGGCGCGACGTCGATCGGCGCGGCGCGAAGCGCAATTCTCGGTCTTCCGCGCGATTGATACCGTTCCAGCCAGTATGCGCATCCGTCGCCGCGCTGTTCGAGCCAGTCGTCAAGAGCGGCGATGAAAGACGTTACGCGATTGGCGGCAGAAAGATACTCCTGTCGCCGTCCTTCGTCCTCCATCAAATCCGCCGCGACCAAAACGGCGCGCTTGACCGCGCGAAGACCCTCGCCGAGCCCGTTGTTGACGATATTTTTCTCCAGAACGCGTCCGTTCGATTGCGGGCGCTCGTCAAGCCATTCGCGTAACGAGTCAAAAAAGGTTTCATTGCGCAAAATACAATCGATCACACGTTCCGCCGCTTCTTTGAACGGCCTGCAAAGGGGCGAGCCGTTCGTCTTTTCCAACTCGTCGACGAGAAGACCCCTGTTCGTGCGGTTGTTATAGAGACGCGTGAGGAGGTATTCGACGGAATATTCTGTCATTTCGACGCCAAGATGATCCGCCGCGACCTCTTCCATCGTGTGCGCCTCGTCGATAATCAGCACGTCGTAATTCGGAAGAATCGCTCCTTCCTGTAGCGCAAGATCGCTGAAAAGGAGCGCGTGATTGACGATGATAATATTGGCGTTCTCAAGTCGTTCGCGCGCTCGAGCGAAGAAGCACCGACCGCGATATTT
>CACYBR010000181.1 GCA_902772705.1 uncultured Planctomycetota bacterium | reverse complement strand
GGATCGGCGTCTTCGGCAGAGATCGTCGGCGTTGCGCCCGTTTGAGAACAAACGTAAGCGGCGCGCTTTGAAGCCGCTTCAACAATCTTCTGATCGTCGATTCCACTAAGAAGACCAACGACGCACACAGCCGAGAAGGAATCGCCTGCGCCAACCGCGTCGGCGACCTTGACATGAACAGAGGGCGCATAGCTGACGCGTCCTCTATTGAAGAGGTACGCGCCATGGGCGCCGCATGTCAAAATGATTGTCGTGAGACCAAAGCGTTTCCGCCAGTTTTCCGCCCATTGCGCGAGTATTTGTTCGGTTCCTGACGGGTCTTTCTGAATCGCGTCGCCCAGTCCCATGGCGCTCTTGTCTGCCAGAGACGCGAGCGTCGACGGAATCTCGCCGGCGAGAAGCGAATCCAAAAGAATCGCTTCCGTATCGTTGAGTTTAAACACGTCCGCCATGTCGAGCAGAGATATGACAATTTCGTTCGTGTAGAACGGAGGACGGATATTTAAATCGCAGACGCGCATGACTTCGGGGGGCAATTTGGCGACGGCGCGTTCAAGCGATTTGCGATTGCACGAAGAGCGCAACGCAAGACTTCCGAAATAGAACGCGCTTTTCGAGGAACCTGAGAGAAAACGAAGCGTTTTGTCCGCGACTTGTTCGTCGACTTCGATCTCGTCCCAGGCGACGTTCTCGACAATTGTGTACGTCGGACTGCCGTCTGCATCAAGCTTGACGTTTACAACGCCGGTGGGCGCCGTCGTGGAAATCTGGACGAAGTCGGTTGGGACGTTAAGCTCGGCGAGGCGAGAGACAACGTCGCGCCCAAGCTGATCGTCGCCGATTTTTGTGAGCGCCTGCACTTCCGCCCCCATAACGCGCGCATGATAAAGGAAATTGACGGGCGCTCCGCCAAGTTTGGGACCGGTGGGAAGCATGTCCCAGAGAATCTCGCCAAAGGCGACGATTCTGGGCGCGTTGGCGACTGACTGATTACTGAACATGGGAGAACCTCCTTTTCTGCGCGGTTAAAAAGGGAACGTCGAGCTTGATTGTATCGCGTCAGAGATTGTTTTTCCAGCCTAAAAGGCGTTGTTTTAGACTTTTAGAAAAAAAAGACCTTAGCGAACTTATAAAACAAAAACACGGCGGCGAATCAATAAGGAACGCCGCCGGTATTTGATTAGAACAGAGCGCGATTCTTCCGACGTATCACAGGAGCTTGACGTTGAAGACGAACGGATGGACCGCTTCCCGTTCTTCGCTGGTCATGTCGCAAGCGTCCGTCAGGGAGGCAGGAACGTCAAACGAACCGTCGGCGTTGGCCTTAAGTTCAAGCTCGGGAATCTTGTCTCCGCAATCGTCTTTGCCGGCGAGGACGTTTGGTCCATAGCGTAGAACGAGCTGTTTGCCGTTAGCAAACGTGGTCTTGTGGAAACGACGGTCTTCCGCGAAGAAACCTCCGTTAAAGGAAAGGACGAATTCCTGACCGGCGGTCGCGTCAATGAGCGCGTAACGTCCGTCGACCGTCAATGGAACGTCGGCTCCTTCCAAAATCGCGCCGACGTTGTCGCACCATTCGGGGATACGAACGGCAAACTGGATCTTTCCGTCGGCGGGCCCGGAGAGCTTGACCTTCGTTACGATTGGGACGTTTTTCTTCGCTTCAATCTGACGAGATTCAATTTTCCAAGCGCCATCCGCAAACGGAATCGTGGTGGTGAAGTCGAGAGGGAAGTTGTAGTAAACGCGCTTGGCTGTGGCGTTCGGATTAGCGGAACCAACGGCGAGATATTCCTTGAATTCGTAGTAGCCAAGAGGACCGTGGTAACTGCAGCACCACCATGACTCGGCGTAACGTTTGCCCCATGCGAAACAGCCGTCTTCGTCTGGAATCATGTAACGATGACCAAAACCTCCGCTTGGGCACTGGTTCATCTGATACTCGTTGTAGAGCGTCTTTTCTGCGAAATCGAGATATTTCACGTCGCCAGTGTTCCTCCAGAGCATCAGATTAAGACGGAACCAGTCCGCTTCGGAACATCCTTCGTCGCTTTTGCCGTTGACGTAGAATTGTTCGCAGACGCCGCCCGCTGGGAAGACGAAGCCCTTGGAGGTCGCGTCGTCCCAACGCCGTGTAACACGATCGAGATACTTTTTGTCGCCTGTTTCCTCGTAGAGCGCTACGAGCGCCTCATGAGCGCTGATACTGCCGTGACTGTGACCGACTGGAAGCGTGTCGAATTCTTCATGGAAGTCCGCCATCTGAATCGCGCAATCAAGATATTTCTTTTCCCCGGTAACGCGGTATGCGCGAACGAGCCCTTCGATTCCGTGGAAAACGCACGTTACATACGCTGCGGCGTAGCCCTTGGCGGTCTGTTTGTATTCGTCCATGCGTTTAGGATCACAGAAGCGAGGACGGACAATATTAACGTAAAAGTCCGCCATCTTTGTCGCGGCGGCGAGCGCCTTTTCGTTGCCGAATCGCTCGTAAGCGGCAAACAGACCGAGCATGAGACGGCCGTTTCCCCACAGAATCGGCATTTCCAGAGATTGGTCTGTGGAACCAGCGACGTCAATCGGTTTATCCCAATCAACGTCGCGCCCGAAGTGACCGTCTTCCTTCTGATATTGAACGATTTCGTCGATAACCTGCGGAAGAATCGCCGTGGTCGGTTTGTCTTTCGTCGAAGTGAGGGAGCAGGTTTCGAGATAACGACCCGAAATATCGCCGCTGTAATTGAAGAAACGGCGCTTCTGATTAAAGTTAACGTCGTCAAGGACGAAATCGATCTTGTCAATCGGCTCTTTGCTGAGACGTTCGAGAGATTCCTTATAGCGGACTCCAAAGAATCCGCCGAGCTGGACGTTGTTGGACGCGGAGAAGAGCAGGTCTGTACGCGCAAAACCATGAGCGGAGGCTGACGCTTCTTCGGCAAGGAGAAGGGCGGGACGAACGAGCGCGAGAAGCGCTGTCGACGCCATAAAGTTCCTTCGGGAAATACTCATAGCAAATTCCTATCTGTTACAATCGAGTTCAACGGCTAACGCCGTATGGTGGTTTCTGAAACGACTACTGGTAAATGGGCATATGACGATAGTACGCTTCAAGACAAAGAATCGACATGCATGTAACGTAAAGTCGACCCCCTCCGAAGCTATATTCGTCATACTGAGGATTCCAGCTTCCCGCCTCTTTAGAATTCTTAGGCTCCTGGCGTTGAGGAAGCTCGCGGCTGAGCGCTCCATTCCACGCGCGCCAGTTCTTATTGTAAGGGCCGAGCCCCTTGAGCGCCATAGACGTCGAGTACCAGCCGTATACGTTATGCGAAAATTTTGCCGCTTCCTTCTCTGTCGTGGGGAAACGAATCAGGTTCTCTTTTTTTGCGAGTTGTTCCGCGCCTCGACGCAACGCCTCTTCATTTTGGGGCCAGCCCAAATATTCACGGCAGAGTAGTCCTGTGGCTGTCATCGACGGACGTTTGTCAAGATCGTTGATCTTTCCATGCGAATCGAGCTGATAAACATATCCGGCGCCGTCGTCGTAGGAGACCGAGTCCAGAAACGCAGAGATGCGATCATAGTGCGTCTTCGGAATTTTAAAACCTGCCATTTCCGCCGTGCGGAGCGCCATAAGACACCAGCCTGTTACTGAAAGGTCGCTGCCGATCTGAGGGTCGTATCGCCATCCGCCCATCTCGACGTTCTGGTTCTCGAGGAGATAGTCGATCGCTTTTTTTGCCGCTTTTCTGAGTTCGGTATTGTTTTTTTTCTCCAGCGTGATAAGCTCGCACAGAGCCAACGTGCAGATTGCGTGGGTGTAAAATAGCGCTTCATGAACACGCTCACGCGGCGTAAAGCATCCGTCCTGATCCTGTTGCCGTAAAAGCCAGAGCCACCCTCTACGAACGACCGAAGAATAATCTCCGGATGAACGAGTGTTCCCTGCGCCTTGAAACGCCAGTAGCGCCAGCGCCGTTGCGGCGGGCTGATTGTCGATTCGCGACGCCAGTCCGCCGGTATATGGACCACGCAAGCTCCATGAACCGTCTTTCTGCTGCTGACGTCGGAGCCACTGAAGACCTGCTTCGACGGAATCCTCTGTCAGTTTGCTTCCGCCGTATTTGGACAGTAGATCGTTTTTGACGCCAGGATCGGTCCGACCGGCGAGCATGTCGCTCATTTCAACACGCGTCTGTTCAAACACAGGGGCGTTAACGTTTTGCTCGAATGGAAGCTCTTTTTCCTCAAAAACCAGAAGGTCGTCAACCTTGACTTCTTCCGGAACGACGAGTTTATACTCCTGATTTTGGTTAGGGTTGAGATTTCCTTCGTCGTCAGTGAAAAAATCGAGTTGATCCCCGAGTTCCGTGCTGAAGGTTGCTTCAAGTTCTGGCGCTTCAGGAATTCCCGGGAAGAACAGAAAAGCCAGAATCAAAACGACGACTCCATGGAAGAGCAGACTGATCGTCCAGGAAGAAAGCTTTTGTTTCGTAGAAACGCCCTCAACGTCATTGGACAGAAACAGATCGTTCTCGTCCTCTGCAAACTCTCTGACTTCGTCCAGATCACGTTGCGTTATTTCAAACGGCTCAGTTTCCTTCCAGCGCCGGTTGGTTCTCGAGACTGACCCGCCTTGCGAAACGTTGGAACGACGCGTGGAGGGAGTCGACTGGGGCGCAGAAATACGGAGCGGCGCTTTATGGGAGGCTGGAAGCTTGTTGGGAGACGAATGCGGCATTTCAGGGGGCGCGTTCCCGATATGAAAACCAGATGATGAGAACCGTGTCAACGGCGGCGTCGTGCGCGACTTAGCCGCCGTTGACAGCCAAAGCAAAAATCACTTTTTGGAACCGAGCTCACGTGAACGGTTTGTCGCGCGTATCACCGCTTCAATAAGCGCTGACCGGAAACCACGTTCTTCCAGCGCCGCCACTCCCGCTATGGTTGTTCCGGCGGGGCTCGTTACAGCGTCTTTAAGCGCGCCGGGATGACGTTTGGTCTGAAGGTACATTTCCGCAGAGCCTTTAAGCGTCTGGGCCGCAAGATCAAGCGCGACCGAGCGGGGAAGACCTGCCATCACGCCGCCGTCGGCAAGGGCTTCGATCGCCATGAACACGAAAGCGGGACCAGAGCCAGAAAGACCTGTTACAGCGTCAAGCTGATTTTCAGGAAGTTCAAAGGCAACGCCGACGGTCGATAGAAGTTGTTTAACAATTTCGCCGTCCTCTGACGTTGCGTTGGCGTTGAGTGCGAAACCGCTTGCCGCCTCTCCCACGAGACAAGGCGTGTTTGGCATGACGCGGGCAAGACGGATTTCAGGCGACAGCGCCTTTTCAAAGTAGGCGATCGGAAGACCTGCGGCGATAGATACGCACAGGAGCTTTGCGGGAGAACTGGCAATGGCCGCCTTGACGGGTTCAAGGGCTCCGCTCATGTATTGAGGTTTCACCGCGAAAAAGAGGACGTTGGCGTTAGCGACGACTTCCGCAGGATTCGCGCAAACGTTTGCTTTGAGGGTTGAAGCAAACTTATCGCACGCCGCCTGAGAGACGTCGTAACCATAGACATTTTCCGGGGCGACGATTTTCGAACGAATGAAACCTCCGGCGAGCGCGGAAGCCATTTGACCAAGACCAATAAACCCAACGTTAAGCGTTTCTGACATTTTAGAATCTATTCCACCTTCAAGCGATTGTCCTGAACGATCTGGCGTTTCGCGTGCGAGTTCAGCATGGTATAGCGTCGTCTGACGAATCATGCCGCAGTCTTTGATTCCAGAACAGCGAAACGACGACGTCTCCATCGATTATTCGCGGAGACGAAAGCTCCGCAAGGTCGTTACTGCCCATGATTATATATTTCTCGTCATGGAAACGTCAAGAGCATGGGAGGGTTCGTTTCCATGAAGGATTCAAACGACTGCCGCCAAAATGAAGGCGACGTGAAAGGCGTTGTTCGAAGTCGTTTCCCCGGGTTTGATAAACTCTGTTCAGCCGGTATAATGGACTGGGCGCCGGCTCCTTTCAGAAGATTTGTCGTTGCAATCGCCTTGGCGCCAATCCCGGACGCGAGAAAACATATTCATTTAACGAAGGGTAATATGTCCAGTCATACGACGGAAGAACGGAACAAGTACGGCTCGATTAGTTCGGGCGAGGACCTGACAAAAGCTCTTGCTCAAAAGAGCGAACCGTCTGGAGAACCTCCTGTTTCAGCGTTCCAGCAGTTGCGCGATATTTGCGAGTCTCTTGTCGTAGCGCTCTTTCTGGCGTTTTTATTCAAAACTTTTGAGGCGGAAGCCTTTGTTATTCCCACGGGATCGATGGCTCCGACGCTCAAGGGACGTCATAAGGACGTGGTATGCGACGAATGTCATTTCCAGTTTCAGACGAGCGCCAGTGAAGAGATCGATTCAGCGACAAATCGCCGTAATGGTCGTCATGTCGTCGCTGGAACATGCCCGCAGTGTGGGTATACCCAATATTTTGGCGACGAAACTCCCAGCGCTGGTAACGACAAGATTGCGCCGTCCTTTACTGGCGACAGAATCCTCGTGAGTAAGCTGGCGTTTGATCAACGTGAGATTCAGCGTTTTGACGTCTCTGTTTTTCGTTCGCCTGCCGAACCTAAGATCAATTTCATCAAGCGCGTCGTTGGTTTTCCGAACGAACGTCTTCGCGTTCAGTACGGCGACTTGTTTGTGCAGAAGATCGATCCGACGTCAGAGGGCGAGAGAGAAAAGGTCGATATCGGAAATTTCAGCGAAGAGACTCCGAATTGGACTCCCGACGTTGATTTGGCCAAAACCAACGTTAATTCCAACGCGTCTAAGTACGATTCGAACGATTCGTTTGGCGGGGCGCCTTTTGAAATCCAGCGTAAGGATTATCGTTATCTCCGTCAGATCATGCAGGTTGTTTATGATGCGGACTATCCCGCAGAAAAACTGATTGAACTTGGTTGGCCTGAACGCTGGACGGACGATTTGGAACGGATGGAACTTGGCGTTCGCGGATGGTCGGTTAACCAGATGAAAAAAGGCCGTGCGTTTGTCTTCGCCGGCGAACCAACTTCGATTCCGAACCCTAAGCCGGGGCTGAAAATTGAACCGGACTCTGAAGCTGACGTTTCTCCTGTCGCAGACGACGACGATTCTGTTTCATGGTTTCGCTATCGTCATATCGTGCCGTCTTCCAGCGATTGGTTCTACCTTTCTGATGGGAAGTTGCCTCCCGACGTCCTCAGCTTGGGAGTTGTTGCAAATAATCCCCGTTTAATAGACGATTTTTCCGGATACAACGCCGGTATTTCCAGATACGCGCAGTTCAATGGCGTTAAGGGTGTTTACGAGTGGGCTGATTCGCCTCAGGACGAATTTGCTCAATTGACCAGTCGCTCTCAGGAAAAGGGTCCTTCTGAACGCGTTTATTGCGCTAAGAATCCTGACGGTTTTGGCTGTAACTGGGTTGGCGATTTGGGAGTCGCCTGTCAACTTACGCTCCAGAAGGCGGCGAGCGATTCGGATAAAGTTGTATTTGATCTTGTTAAGGGAGGAGTTGTTTTCCGTTGCGTTATCCAGCCGGCTACAGGGACGATAACGCTAGAAATTCCGAGCGTTCCTGAATACGCCTCCGTTCGTACCGAATTTCGCTTCAAACCCGGCAAGAAATACGACTTTGCGTTTTACAATGTTGACGAGCAAATGCGCGTCGTCATAAATGGAAAAGAGCTTGATTTTTCCGACGGAGGCGGACGTTACGACGATCTGACCACTGCGTCAGACGAGACCGGCGTCGCGCCGTTGCCGAGGAATCGCGATCCCAATGCGCGAGAT
>CACYBR010000180.1 GCA_902772705.1 uncultured Planctomycetota bacterium | reverse complement strand
CGGCTTGGGCTCGCACGCGTTCTCTTGCACGATCCTCAGGTCTTGCTTCTCGACGAACCGGCGAGCGGGCTTGACCCACGCGCTCGTATCGAAATTCGCGAGCTTCTCAAGCGTCTTGGAGGCAAGGGAAAAACGATTATGGTCTCAAGCCATATTCTTCCGGAACTTGCTGACGTTTGTAATAAGGTTGGCATTATCGAACGCGGCGAACTTCTTGTCGACGCGAAAGTCGAAGACGTTATGCGTCGCGTGCGCGACCAGATCGCTCTTCTGGTCGAACTTGCTGAAACCGACCCGGAAGTCAGTAAAAAGAAGACGGAAGAGTGTATGAAATACCTCTCCGACGACGAGATTGTCGACAGGGTTGAACTTGATCGTACCGGCGCGATTCGCGTTTTTATTAAGAAGGGGTTGGGACTGGACGACTATTCGGAACTGCTGACGCGTCTGATTGAACGACGTTTCCGAATCAAATCTTTCCGTGAAGAGGAGATTAATCTGGAAACCGCCTTTATGACGCTCACACGCGGCGTCACCGCCTGACGCAGATCGCCATTTCGTTTTGGGGCCCGGAGGAGCTGAGCTATGAAACGATTATCTGTTCGGATCGCGCTTATAGGGGCGCTGATTTGTTTGGTTTTGTGCGGCGTTCATTCCTCGAACGCCGTCGAAATCAAGACGCGTCCGTCGAATAGGGCGCAAACGTCCGGCGGAGTCAGGTTAAAACAGCCGAGCAAAGCGGAGTCTCAGCCGAGCGCGTCCGCCAAAAATTCGACAGGCTCCGGACGTTCTTTAGAAGACCAAACGTCTTCTGATAAGGAAGCTGAGGAAGGACGCTCTTTGGAAAACGCCTCTGAGCTTAAAGCTGATAAGAAATCTCAATCCGCGTCCGGAAAGGCGGATTCTGGAAAAGGGAAGGGGACGAAATCTTTTTCTGAGAAAACGGATAATAATGGGACGTCTCGAACAGTCAAATCAGGCGATTTGTCTGTTGAACGAGAAAGCGAGATTTCTGAAAAGCGTCTTAAATCCCTTTCTGACGTCGAGCGCGAAAAGCGTTATCCTCGAGTTCAGGGCGCCGCGCTTATGACCGTCGAGTATCTTGTTCCGACTAAGAAGCTTCACAACGTTCGAGTTCTCCGAGCGTTCACCAGAATACCAAGAGCCGATTTTGTGCCGACAAAACAGCGCAAGAAGGCGTATATGGACGCCGAAATACAACTTGACTCGCCTTTCTGTGCGCCGAGACCCTATGACGTCGCCTACGCCCTTGAGGCGCTCGATCCTCAGGAAACAGATCGTGTTCTTGTTGTTGAAACGGGAAGCGGATATCACGCGGCGGTTTTGAGTTGTCTTGTCGCCGAAGTTTATGCCGTTGGGGTGGACCGTAACGGCGTGAAACGCGCTGCCGACACGTGTAAAAAACATGGATATTCCAACGTTTTTCATCAGGTTGGCGATCCCGTGAAAGGATGGGGGGAAGCCGCGCCGTTTGATAAGATTGTCGTAACGCGCGCCGTTGAGAGTATTCCCTCGGAACTGGTTGAGCAGCTTAAGGAGAATGGAAAAATCGTCGTTCCAGTCGGCGATCGGTATCGTCAGCTGGTTGTGACGGGCGAGAAAAAAGACGGCGAACTTATTGAAACGACGCTGGAGCCTACGCGGGTAGAACTCCTCGTAAAGATTCCGCTGGAACGCAATCTGCCGGCTCCTTCGCTGAGGGGCGGCGATTTTGAAGAGTTGGATCCTGAGCCGGCTTCCGTTGGATCTGAAAATAAGGAACCAGAGCCTGAGCCCGAATTGGTTCGTGAAGAACAGGACGTTCCCTTTATGAAACGCGGCGCGACGCCTGAAGGGTGGTATGACGCCTGGAATTTTGAGGTGGCCGAGCGTGCCGATTCATACAGCGGCGCCAAGACGTGTGTGTTTTCGAATGAAGCGCTCTTCAGAGATCAGGAGAGACGCGATCGGAACGACGAGCGCGTGCGCGCCGCGACGCTCCCGGAAGAACGCGTCGAGAAGACAGAAGCGAGCGAGACGGTAAAAAGAATTCAGCGCGATAATGAACTGCGTTGTCAGATGCGGCAAAGCTTTGCCGTCGACGGAGCCAGCGTAAAAAAAATAGTTTTTTCGGGCGCCTATCGTGCGGCGATTCTTAATTCACGTTATGATCTTCCTACGGCGAAACTCGCGTCGATTGAGTTTTTCGACAGAGACCGCAAGTCTCTTGGCGAGGAGGTTATGTTAGAGGCTCCTCTTGCTCCATGCGATTGGAAGGAATTTTCCATCGAAGCGTCTGTGCCCGCGAAATCAAAGGAAGCGACGATTACGATTGGACTCATTGACGGGGTCGGTTATATCGAGATGGACGCTCTTGAGGTTAGAGACAAGTTTGAAAAATCCTTGAAGGAGCGTTAGTTTCCGTAGAAACGTCCATATGGATGTAGAATACAATCGTTATGTCTTTAGGCGTATAAATATTTTTGCGTCAAGGCAAGAGGAATAGGTCTATGGAAAAAACGTTTGGTTCAGGACCTCTAACGGAACGTTATGACGCGGCGTTAAAGTTTGCGTCTGACGCGCACCGCCGTCAACTTCGTAAAAACGGCAATGTTCCTTATCTTTCGCATCTTTTGCGCGTTTCCGGACTGGTTCTTGATTATGGCGCGTCCGAAGACGTTGCGATCGCGGCGTTGCTCCATGACGTTGTCGAGGATTGCGGAGGATTGGCGGCGTTGGAACAGGTGCGACTGAAATTTGGCGACGTCGTGGCAGAAATAGTTTTGAATACGTCAGATTCCACAGAGGTCGATCCGCAGAATAAGGCGCCGTGGCGTGAACGAAAAGAGGCGTATATTGCCAAACTTGGTAATTGTAACGACGAGTCCGCGTTGGTGAGCGCCTGCGATAAACTTGATAATATTACGTCGTTGTTGCGAACAATTACGCTCGGCGGTTCCGAAGCGATTCTTTCGAAGTTCAAGGCTGGTCGAGAGTCGCAGATTTGGTATTTTGAATCCGTCCTTTCAGCGTTAAAGAAGCGCCGATCTCCCGTCGTTGAAGAATTGGAGCGTTCACTTGAGAGATTGAAGATTGTTTGGAATTCTGAGAGAAATAACAAATAACTGGCGGCGTGTTGATAAAGGAGGGAAGCGGCAGGCTGGGATTGACTAATTGGGACGGGATAAACGCGCGCCAGATCTTATTGACTGCGAACAGGGACTTGACTTGGTTATTTAGTCTGGAGTTTAATTAGAAGAGTGTGGTAATAAGAGACAAAATGTGTAAAGAATCCAGCGCAGGCAGTTTCCTTACAGAAAAGCTCCACAGTGTATGCAGATAGTAGAAATTGTTAAGAGTTTGAATTTTAAATATATTCTGTATCTTGTGTATGTTAGTGTTTTGAAACTAGAAATGGGAAAAAAAGTTTGAGATGGAAAATTTTTAGTGAAAAATGTTAAAAAAAAAAGGGTTTGTGTATTGAATTTTTTTTTGCGGGAACTAAAATTTGAACGAAAGTGAGTGGGAATCTAATGTTTCCCGCGTGCTTGTTCGGCTGAAAGTCGTACTAAATACGACGAGATTATATTGAAGGGATTTGGTGATATATAATGAAAAAGTTCATTCTCGCGATTGCTTGCGTCGCCACACTGGCGCTTGTCGCCGCCTCTCAGGCTGCTGACGTTACGTTCCTCTCTCGTGGTCCTAACGGCGTCACGCCGGCCACGGGCGTTCACTACACGGTTATGGATCAGAACGGCAATAAGGTTGCCGAGCAGACCGTCAACACTGCGAAAGCTCCTGTTCAGATTAGCGGACTTCCTGAAGGCGATTATTTCCTCTCCGCTGAAGAGACGAGCACCGGTTATTTTGGCAATCAGAACATCTCTGTTACCCCGGGATCTGAAGGTTCGACGTTTGTTTTTGGCGACGACGGACTGAAGGAATACGATCCTAACGCTCCGCAGAATCCTCTTCCGCCTCAGGCTCAGCCTGCCGCCCCGACCCCGGCGAATCCGGCGAACACCCCCGTCTATCCTGATCCGACCATGCCTTATCCTCCCACAGGTTCCGGTTCTAACCTTGGCGCTCTCGGCGCTCTTGGAATTGCCGCTGGTATTGGCGGTTTGGTTGCCGGTATCGTTGCGCTCGCCGACGACAAACCCACCTCGAAATTGGCCAGATGAGCTCTATAGTTCGGTCCCTGGCCGAACAGGACTGAGCTTTATGCTCGCGCGGTGAAACTTCTATCGTCTTGAGAGGAATGATTTGCTTCTTCCTCTCAAGACTTGTTTCTTGTGTTCGGTTCTATTGGAATGTTGCGTCACGCTGGTCGTGGCGTTTTTTTATTTAAGGATGGAAGAACCGGTTCATTACTGAGCAACCCTCCGAGTGTGGATGAAGTCAAACGTGTTGAATGAGAAGCCGGCCTGTCAGATTGAGTTGGCGTTTGGGCAGGAAAAGAAAAGTATCTGATCTAATGAGCGTTGGTCGGTTGCTCTTTAGGTTTCTTAAGAGAAGAGAACGAACTAAAGACAAGTTCGCTGGAAATCTAATTCAAAAATTGCCGTAAATGAAGATTTTTCAGGAAAAAATAAATTTTCATAGTAGTGTTGTTGAATAGTAAATTTTGTATAAATTTTGTATAGGTTCTTTATTGTTTATCTTTAATATATGGATATGACGTACGTATTTTGTGTGTATTGTATGGAAAAATTTTTTTGTTTTAACCATGTTCTCGATTGTAGATGAGATGTTACTGTAATAAATTAGTTATATTGTTCGCCTTGTTTATATTTCTTTATTTCTGCTGTTTGTGTATTTGTAATAAAATTAATATAGGTTGTTTAAGTCTAAATAAAAGTCCTATTTGATAAAAATCGACGCTGGTTTATACTCATGAGCATATCTGTCTGATAGGGAAAAACGGTGTTTTCCTGAGTATGGATATGATAAACGCGAAGATCTTATTGGCGCGTCAAATCAGAACGGAAAAGTTATTCTTGCGGAATCTCATTCATATTGAAGAGTTCTCAGTTTAACTGAAACTGTTCCGACTTACAGGCGTCTGAAAGCGTAACTTCGCAATTTATGTACAGAAGAAACCTCGTTGTTTTGATTCGTAAAAAGAATTCAGGTAAGGTAAATGGCCAACATTCCAGATAATCAATCGTCTAATACGCCGGAGAACGTCGGCGATAGGAAGTCGACTGAAAGCAGAGCGACTTCTGGATCTCTGGAGAACTCGTCATCGAATTCTCGAACCAGATCTCGTAGCCGCAGTACGTCGTCAAGTCGCGGCGCTCGTCGTACGGTTGAGACAATGCGTCGTTCAGCGCAGACCACGATTCAGGCGCCTATTGGCGGACGTGGCCGAGAATTGAATTTCTTTGACGTTATCAACATTCTGGAACGTCAGGCTTGGATCGTTATTACATCGGCGGTCGTCGCGACCGCAGTCGCCGGTTATCTTTTTGTGAATCAACAGAAGAGATATGCGGCGAGCGCGAGCGTCTATATTCCTGCGACGAATTCCGTTTCCATTCTGAGCGGCGTCGATCGTTCTCAGGGGAATAATCTGATGCAGAACATGCGCGGCGATAAGATTGAAACGCACGCGATGATTGTTAAGTCGTATCAGATTCTTTCAAACACCTGGCGCGACATTACAACGAATGAAGAAAAGCGCAAGATGATGCGCACGATCGATCCCAACGATAAAGAAGTTGTTGAGGATGAAGATAAGGCGATAGCTGAACTAAAGAAGATGCTGACAGTCAAGGTTGGCGGCGACCAGCGTGACTTTAAAGACGCCAATACGATTACGATCTCATGCGAATCTCTTAATCCTTTTGAAGCCGCCATGATCGTTAATACGGTTGTTGAGCAGTATCAGGTGTACTTCACCGAAAAATACAACCGTAATAACAACGACGTTCGCACCGCAATCGAAGACTCCAAGACGTCTTTGGAAGCCGAGATTGAGGAAAAGAAAAAGGACCTGTTCGAATATATTCAAACGTCAGAGCTCACTTTCATTGGAAGCGAGGACAACAACCCGTTGTTGACGTCGCTTATCAAAATGAGCGAGAACATGGTCGAGATTGACTTCCAGCTTCTTAAGCTTGAAAACCGCGTTGAATCTCTTGAAGCGTCTCTTGCCAATCGCAATATTGAAGAGCTTAGCGAGTCTGAGATTATCGCGCTCATGAGCGGCGGTGAAGGCGACGACATTCTCAATACGTTGATAGCGACCGCGCGCGGTAGTAACGACGCTGAAACCTACGCCCTGTCTGGCATCGTTTCCTTTAGTGAAAATACTCTTCAGAACAATATCAACGAACTGAATCTGAAGCTGATTGAAGCGGAAAGACAGTATTCGGACGATCACCCACAGGTTAAAGCTCTTCGTCAGCAGATTCAGGAACTGGAAACTCAAGTTGCCCAGAATCGTGAAAAGACGTCGAAGGAGGCCGGTAGGATTGGCGTTGTGAGCTATAAGCAACTGTTCCAATCTTATATGGACGCGTTACAGCGGCGAATGAGCGAGCTTCGTGAAGAAAAGACGAAGATCAACACCTACGTCGAGGCAAAAGACGAGGAAGTTCGTTCTATTACGGAATATCGCGAGACTATCGAATCCAAGAAGCTTTCGATTGAATCTCTTAAGACGATGCAGGAACATCTCGAGCAGAGTCTTAAAGAGCTTGCCCTTATGAGCGACGTCAACACCTATCAGGTTGAAGTCCTTTCTCAGGCAATCGCGAATCCGAATCCTGTTTTTCCCAGTCTCTTCAAGTTTATCGCCGTTGGCTTTATACTTGGAGTGATTCTCGGCGTTGTCATTGCCTATCTGGTCGATATCACTGACGCGACGTTCCATACGCCGTCCGAAGTTGTTCGCGCTTGTCACGTTCCGATTCTTATTCAAATCCCGTCTTTCCTGTCGAGATTTAAGGATATTACTCCAAAGAAGCGTCGTGAGAATCTTGAAGCGCACAAGCCTGATCCGGGGCTCATTGCGTACTATCACTCGAACGACCCTGTTTGCGAGCTTTTCCGTCAGGTTCGAACACGACTCTTTAATCAGCGCAAGGGTAGCGGTTGCGTCGTCGTAATGGGCACGAGTCCTCACCCGGGCGACGGTAAAACGATGTGTATCTCCAACCTGGCGGTTAAGGTTGCCGAGGCTGGTAAAAAGGTTCTCTTGATCGACGGCGACATGAGAAAACCAGACGTTCATAAGTGGTTTGGCGTAGTCAACGACGCAGGTCTGTCGAACGTTCTTTCGGGCGCTTGCGACCTTGAAAGCGCGACGCACACGACGCCGATCAATAATTTGTATCTTATGACCGCCGGCACGAAGCGTAAGTCGCCAGCCGAGCTTTTGGCGGATCAGAACTTCGATCAGTTCCTTGCAGAACTGCGCGAAATATACGACGTTGTACTCCTTGACGCGCCGCCGGTTCTTTATGTGAACGACGCACAGTCCATAGCCCCTCGCGTGGACGGAGTATTCTTTGTATTCCGTATTCGTCGTCGCGGTCGTCCCGACGTCGTAACAGGCGTTAAGAGTCTTGCCGAGGTTGGCGCTAACATTCTTGGATGTATGGTCAACCTTTATGCGAAGCACCACTTCTATAATGAAATGGCGATTGAAGACGAATCGTCGAACGAATATGGAAATGGTTATGGTTACGGCTACGGCAGCGGTTACGGCAACGGCTACGGCGGCGGTTATGGCTATGGCGGCGGTTATGGCGGCGGTTATGGCGGCGGTTACGGCGGCGGCTATGGTTACGGCGGCGGTTATGGCGGCGGCTATGGCTACGGCGGCGGCTATGGCGGCGGCTATGGCGGCGGTTATGGCGGCGGCTATGGCTACGGCGGCGGTTACGGCGGCGGCTATGGCGGCGGCTACGGCGGCGGTTACGGCTACGGTAGCGGCTATGGCGACGGCGGCGAAGAATCTGACGATAAAAAAGCTTCCAATTAACGCTTGATCGAGCAATTATTTCAGAAGTGAATGAGAAACGTTCCCGTGTGAAGCTTCACGCGGGAGCGTTTTGTTGTTTCTTGACGAACTCTAAATTGATTTTTTTCCAAAGCCCTTGCGTCGAGCGTTGTTTGACCTTATATTAAGCCGAGCGGTGCGCGTGTGAGTGGATTTTTCCGGCGCCACAAGTTAAACGCGCCCGGATTGGGCGACGTTGTACCGACTTCAAACACAGAACGAGAGAAAACATATGTCGACAGATGAAATTTTACTCGACGTTGAAGACAGAATGGAGAAGGCGGTCGCACGTCTTCGTCATGGTCTGGCCGGCGTGCGCACAGGTCGTGCCAATCCCGGTCTTGTCGAAGGCGTTCGCGTTGTCGCCTACGGATGCGAGACGCCATTAAAGCAACTTGCCACGATCGCCTGTCCAGAACCACAGCAGATTTTGATTCGTCCTTTTGACGTGGGAACGCTTAAGGATATCGAGAAGGGAATTCGAGATTCAGATCTTGGCTATGCTCCGAATAACGACGGCAAAGTCATTCGCCTGAACATTCCGCCTCTTTCCACGGAAGTTCGTCGCAAAATGGCCAAATTGATCAGCGATCTTTGCGAAGAGTGTAAAATCGCGATCCGAAACGTTCGACGCGACGGCAATAAGATGGTCGACGCAGAAGAAAAGGCCAAGAATATTTCCGAAGACGAGCGCGACTCGACGAAGGAGAATATCCAGGAACTTACCAAAAAGTACGAAGAGCAGGCGACTGAGCTTGCGAAGAACCGTGAAAAGGACGTTATGGACGAATAATTCGTCGATACCGGACTCCTTATTTTTTCTGCAATCCGTCGCGTTCCAATTAAACACTGGAGCGCGATTTGTTGTCTTCGTACAAGAAGAAAATCTATTTTCTTATTGCGTCCAAGGTTCTCTTTTGCTAGAATAATCCCGAACGTAACATTTCACGCGCTGTGACGCGTGGGGCGTTCCTTTAAATTTTTTTAAACGAGTCAACCGTCGTATGCGGCGTTGACGCGAGTTAATTTTAAGATATAGAGTCGTAGATCAACTTTTCATGCCCGGTCGGGAACAGGGGTCGCTATCATAACCGGCCTCGAACTTAGCTCCCTCGTCCAGTTGGGACGAAATTAATATATTCGTCAGTCTTGAATCCAAGGTTGGCTGTTCAGAGTGAAGATTTCCAGGGCGTTCCATGATAAGTTGATTCAGACGATATTCCGTCGTTTTCAGGTTTGTCAGCGCGTTGACGCATTTCGGTTTGAGACCGTCTGCGTTCGCTGACGAATTCCTGACAGTCATGCGGCGCCTTCTACAAGGCTGTTAAGCCGGTGGGGAATTTAAAAGCGCCTGGCGCGGTTGCAATTGTTTTTCGGCGGAGAAACGCGGTTTGTAAAACAACGGAATCGCGGTTCGTTTCGATTTCTTGAATATCTTTCTATTGACTGCGCGTTTTCTGTTGCAGGAGGCGGCCTGAGGAAATATCTATTGTGGATTCAACGACGATTATTTTCATCTTCCTGCTGGCGCTGATATGCGTCGCCCTGATCTCGGGCGGAGGCGTCTTCTGGGGAGTGCGTTATTTTGACAAAATAAGAAAAAAAGACGCGCAAGAAGAAGCGCGCCGCATTGTCGAAGTGGCTCAGCTTGAGGCGCAGCGCGTCTCCGACCGCGCGCAAAAAGACGCCGACGACCTTCGCGATCGCGCGCAGAAGGACGCCTACGCGACGCTCGATCGTGCCAGATCGGACGCGGAAAACTGCCGGCGCGAGGCGGAGATCGAGCTCAAAGAAAAATCGATGCGTCAGAAAGAGGAGTTTGAGAACGAGAAACGTGAGGTTTATCGCGATCTCTCGGAGAAAGAACGACAACTTACGCGCCGGCAAGAGATCATGGATCAGCAGACGAGCGATCTGCGCGTTCAGGAAAAGACGCTCGAAGCGGCGCGCAACGAGCTTCATGAGAAGGTCAAGAAACAGTCTGAACTCAACGAGAAGCTTGAAGCGTCGTTAGTCGAACAAGAGCGTAAGCTGTATGAAACGGCCAATATGACGCGAGAGGAAGCCCGAGGGGTCGTTCTGGAGCGTCTTGACAAGGAGCTTGCCGAAGAAGAGGGAGCGCTCATTCTCAAGCATGAGAAGAACGTTACGGAAAAGAGTCAGGAGATCGCGCGCAGGATTATTCTGACGGCAATCCAACGCTACGCCGCCGCCCACACTGCCGAAGTCACGACTAGTATGGTCGACATTCCCAACGACGATATGAAAGGGCGCGTCATCGGTCGTGAAGGACGTAATATTCGCGCGTTCGAAAAAATCACCGGAGTCGACGTGGTCATCGACGACACGCCGGGCGTTGTGATCGTAAGCGCGTTTGACATGGTACGGCGTGAGGAAGCGCGGTTGACGCTGTCCCGTTTGATTGCCGACGGTCGCATCCATCCCGCGCGTATCGAGGAGATTTACAACCAGACGCACGCTGACGTGATGGAATTTATACAGCGCGAAGGCGTTGAGGCCTGCGAGGAAGTCAACGTACGTTACCTGCACAGCAAGTTGGTTTATTATCTTGGTCGTCTCTGCTTCCGCACGAGTTATAGTCAGAACGTGTTGCGTCATTCGGTCGAGGTCGCGTTCCTGTCAGGCATGATTGCGGCGGAGATGGGATTAGACGAGAATCTTGCGCGGCGTTGCGGGCTTCTGCACGACGTCGGCAAATCGATAGATCACGACGTCGAGGGCGGCCATCCCAAAATAGGGGCGGATCTTCTCCGACGTTATAACGAGCCGGAAGAGGTGATCGACGCGGCGCTGAATCATCATGAGGATCCGCGAATCGCCAGTCCTTACACGACAATAGTCGCGGCGGCGGACGCATGTAGCGCGTCGAGACCGGGCGCGCGACGTGAGACGCTTGAAAATTACGTTCGGCGTATGGAAGAATTTGAGAAGATCGCGAAGGAATTTCCATGCGTCGACAATGCGTTTGCCGTTCAAGCGGGTCGGGAAATGCGCGTTCTGGTCAACCCAAGCAAGACGACGGATGAAAGCGCCGCCAAGACATGCCGCGATATTGTTAAGGCGCTTAGCGAACGTCTTCAGTTCTCAGGCGAGATCAAGGTTACGGTTATTCGTGAAACGCGAACGACAGAGATTGCGAAATGATTGGCGCCTGAAATTGGACAGAAATAGAAAAAGCCGCGCTTTCTTCGAGGAGAGCGCGGCTTTTTCTATCGAATAAACGTCGCCGGCGATCAGATTTCAGGATCGAGATCATGTCCCATGCGATCGCGCTTGGTTTCGAGATAGAATCGATTGTATTCGTTCACTGGAGCGTGGATGGGAACCTGTTCCGTGACTGTAAGGTCAAAGCCGCTGTAGATGAACGCGTCGACTTTTTTGGAGTTGTTCGTCATGAGACGAATCTTGTGCAGACCAAGATCTTTAAGGATTTGAATACCGACGCCATAATCGCGAAGATCGACCGGGTGTCCGAGCGCCAGATTCGCGTCGCAGGTGTCCATGCCTTTATCCTGAAGCGCGTACGCCTTGATTTTTTCGACAAGGCCGATGCCGCGCCCCTCCTGAGGCAGATAGACGAGTACGCCGACTCCTTCATCATGAATCTTCTGGAGCGCCATATGAAGCTGATCGCCGCAATCGCAACGCAACGACGCGACAAGATCTCCCGTGAAACACGAAGAATGGAGACGAACAAGGGGCGCTTCCTTTGTGGAAAGGTCCCCGTAGACGATTGCTATCGGCTCGCCTGTTTCATACTTGATCTTGTAGGCATAGATTCGACCAAGCCCGTATTTAGTCGGTAGACTGGCGTTAGCGACGCACTCGACGATTTTTTCTCGTTGGCGACGATATTTGATCAGATCCGCTACGGTAACGATCTTGAGATTGAACGCTTTGGCTGTTGCGAGCAACGTGTCTCGTTTCGCGCGGTCGCCCGTGTCGTCGAGAATCTCGGTAAGCAGCCCGGCTGGGTAGAGACCGGCAAGTCGGCAGAGATCGATCGCGGTTTCGGTATGACCTGCGCGACGAAGAACGCCGCCTTCTTTTGCCTCGAGAGGAAAGAGGTGCCCCGGACGAACAAAATCGGAGGGTTTGGCGTCGGGATCGGCGAGCGCGCGCACGGCTCGCGCTTTTTCTGGCGCCGTTATTCCGGTTCGCGCAGTGACGTGGTCGACCGGGACGGTGAACGCGGTTCCCAGCGGCGCGGTGTTATGCTGAACCATTTGGGGCAGCTCGAGCGCTCGGCACCTGTCCGGTAGAAGCGGAACGCAGGTCTGGCCACGACCGTAGCGGAGCATGAAGTTGACGTGTTCTGGCGTGACCTTTTCCGCAGCGCAGATGAAGTCGCCTTCGTTTTCACGATCTTCGTCGTCAACGACGATGATGATTTCGCCCTTCTTGAACGCTTCTATCGCCTCTTCGATCGTATTGAACTGGTTTTCCATAACGCTCTTCTTTCTGATTAATAATCGACGGATCGATCGTGAAAAGACGCGTCGATTTTCGCTGGAAACGTGGACTTTGAGCCTCTGTTAATATATCAGAAACGCGCTCTTTGTTAAGGGGATTTACCGTCCATAATGACCCGGGCTAACTTCTCGTTGAAGCATATTTTTGAGAAAAGACGGGATAAAAATGCGGCTTGCCTTGAAAGTCGCCGCGCACGCCATGTATAATACAGGGAAGACGCCAGATTCGTGTAAGTTGGCGCCTGTGTTACCGGTGCAATAAGCGAGGGCGAACGCGCCCGCTTTTACAAGGAATAGACGGCATGAGCGATCAGTATTCTCCCAGCGACCATCCAGTGCATTATCTCAATCCGACGGTTGATCTTTCTAAGATTAAGCGCGTTGTGTTTGATATGGACGGAACAATCTATAAAGGCGGAACCCTTTTTCCGTTCACGCCTGGCGTGTTTGAGACTCTCGAAAAGATCGGGATTGAATATACCTTCCTGACCAACAATTCCTCGAAGAGCGCGAAGGATTATCTTAAAAAGATTCTGGCTCTCGGTTTGAAAGCGACTCCGGATAACGTTACGACGTCCGCGTCCGCGACGTTCTTCTATCTTAAGCAGCATTATCCGAACGTCAAAAAGATCTACGTTCTTGGAACGGCAAGTCTTCGCGAGGAGTTTACCGATCATGGTTACACGATGATCGACGAATTCAATACGACGGAGGAACCCGAACTCGTCGTCGTCGCGTTTGACACGACTCTGACCTATGAGCGACTCTGCAAGGCGACCTATTGGATTGGCGAGGGCAAGCCTTACGTCGCGACGCATCCGGACACCGTTTGCCCGACGGACCAGCCTACGATACTCGTCGACTGCGGCGCGGTTCAGGCGTTAATTGAGGACGTGACCGGCCGCCGACCGGAAGCTGTTCCCGGTAAGCCTGACAAAGACATGATCGGCGGGATCATGGATAAGTATGATCTTAAGAAAGACGAGATTATGATGGTGGGCGACCGCATCTATACGGATATGGAAATGGCGCGTCGCGCAGAGGTTCCCGGCGTTCTTGTGCTGACCGGCGAAGCGACGCTTGAAACGCTCAAGGAAAGCGGATTGACTCCTGAACTCGTGCTCGACAATATTGCCGTGCTTGCCGAATTACTCGTCAAAGCGAAGACCAAGAAGTGATACTCGTACGAGTAGACCGTTTACGTACTGAATAGATTCCTGTATAGAAAGAATAAGATGGCAAGCAAGACCTCGATTCGCGATCACTCTGATTCGAGTTACGAATATTGGCGCTGGCGTATCCTCATCGGCACGATGATAGGGTACGTTTTCTTTTACTTTGTCCGCAAAAGCATCACGATGGCGATGCCGGGATTGGAAACAGTCGGCGTTACCAAGACGACGCTCGGTATATTCCTGACAATTCACGGCGTTCTCTATGGCGTTTCACGCTTCATTAACGGTATTTGGAGCGACCGTGTCAATCCGCGCTACTTCATGTCAATCGGTCTGTTTCTGGCGGCGATGACGAACGTGTTCTGCGGTTTCTCGCAAGATATCGCCTCGGCGATCATGCCGACCGCGCCAGACGCGCAAAAGGCGAATCTGATCGCATGGGTTATCGGGTCGTTTTGGATTATCAACGGCTGGGTGCAGGGTATGGGCTTTCCTCCATGCGCCAAGAGCCTGATGCACTGGTTCGCTCCGCGCGAACACGGGGTCAAGTTTGCGACGTGGAATATTTCGCACAACTTTGGCGCAGGTCTCCTCTTTATTCTCAACGCGTATGTTGTTGCGCTGGGTTGGAAGTTCTGTTTTCTGGTTCCGGCGGCATTGAGCATTCTGGGGGCTATTTTCCTCTTCTTGGCTCTTCGCGATTCTCCAGAAAAGGAAGGTTTCGAGCCGGTTGAGTCTTATTACGCGCGCACCCGGGGAGAGAGTAAGGAGGAAGAAAAGCCGTCGGAGAAGCCGGTCGAAGTAGTGGAAGAGGAGAAAACGAGCCTCTGGCAGGATCTTTGTAAGAACGTCTTTTCGAACTGGGCGGTCTGGGTTCTCTGCCTGGCGAACTTCTTTGTTTACATCGTTCGCTTCTCCATTCTTGACTGGGCGCCGACGTTTCTGTCCCAGGCTAAGGGCCTTGACCTTACATCGGCGGGCTGGGCGACCGCCTGCTACGAGATCTTTGGCGTGTTCGGCGTTCTTTTGAGCGGTATTTTGATGGACAAGGTTTTCAAGGGCCGCGGCGCGAAGGCGTGTTTTGTCTACATGCTCGGTTGTGTGGTCGCATCCTTCGCATTCTGTAAGTTGGATACGGAATCCCTTGTCCTGCACGTTTTGCTTCTGGCGCTCATTGGCTTCTTTATTTATGGTCCTCAGTGCCTTATCGGTTGCGTCGCGTCCACGATAGCGACGAAGAAATCGGGCGCCGCGTCGAGCGGGCTGACCGGTCTCTTTGGTTATCTTGCGACGATAGTAACAGGATTTGGCGTAGGGTTCCTCGTCGACGACGCGACCGCTCCTTACAAGGTTGAACGCGACAACGCAGTCGTAGGCGTTCTCGCACTGCATTTCAACGGAGTCGACACAGAGGCTCTTTTGAAAGATAAAGACTCCCTTTCTTCGCTTGTCAAGAACGCCGAGGCGTACTATGACGCCGACCGTGCCTACAAAAACTTTGAGGGAGACGAAAACTCCGCGAAGTATACGAAGATAGTCGAAGCGATGGAGACAAGCACGGAAAAACTCAACTCATGTCTGTCGAAAATCACAGGAGTTCAGAGCGATTCCAATACCCTTGCCGGTCCAGCGGGCGACATTGCCAACAAAGCGGGCGAAGAGCGCGCGAGAATTTCTCAGGCTGGTTGGCCGCGCATTTTTGGCATGCTCGTTTTCTCGTCAATAGCGGCGCTTTTGCTGTTTGCGCTTATCTTTAACACCGCGTCGCCAGAAGTGATCGCTGAGGAAAAGCGTCGAGCGGCAGAGGCGTCGAAGAAGGCGTGATTCTAACGTTGACGATCGTCGCGTTCACATAATCGCGCGAATGCAGAGTTGGCGCGGCTCCGTATAGTTTGCAACGGGGCCGCGTCTTTTTTGGACGTCATGGTCCGTTTTGAACGAGAAACTGGGTAACGATGAAATTGAATTATTCACTGGCGTTGCGCGTAACGGCGACGACGTTGATTTTTCTGTTTTCGCTTGCAAGCGTTCATGCTCAGGAGCGGCAGCGGGTAGTCGCGTCAGAATATGGCTTCAGCGCTGAGGATTCGACAGAAGCGCTTCAGAAAGCGATCGATTCTGGCGCGAAGGTTGTCGTTGTGGACAAACAAAACGCGCCGTGGATTGTAAACAGAACGTTGACGCTTCGAAACAATCTTGAACTTGTCTTTGAAGAGGGAGTCGAGCTTCAGGCGAAGAAGGGGTGTTTCCTTTCCAAGGGCGACGTTCTTCTAAGGGCCGTCGACGTCAAAGATCTGACGATTCGCGGGGAAGGCAAGGGCGCGACGTTACGGATGCGGAAGCGCGATTATTGGTCGGCTCCGTATGAAAAATCAGAATGGCGCCATGGAATCTCGCTTTCGAGCGCGGAGAACGTGCTTATTGAAAACCTTCAGATATCCGAGACTGGCGGGGACGGAATCTACGTCGGCACGTCCGGCGCGACGAAACGACCATGTCGAGGAATCACGATCCGCAACGTGGATTGCGTTGAGAACAATCGTCAGGGGATAAGCGTGATCAACGTCGACGGGCTCATAATTGAAGATTGCGTATTACGCGACACGAACGGTACGCCGCCCGCCGCTGGAATTGACTTCGAACCAAACGGCGCAGACGAACAGATCACAAACGTCGTCATGCGCCGGGTCGTCGCGATTAACAACGCCGGCGACGGCTTCACGTTCTATCTGCCGCAACTTCGTTCGCGAGGCCATGAACTTTCATTTGTGATCGAAGATTGCGATTCCGTGCGAAACGCGGGAATGGGACTGGGGCTGACGGTCGCCAATGGCGAAGATAAGCGTCAAACGGGGAGCATGATTATTCGCGACACGCGTATTGTCGGCAATCAGATCGGAATAGCAGTTCGCAGCAAATGGTCCGAGGGCGCGCCGCTCCTCTTTAAAGACGTCGTCCTCACGACTCCCAGCGCGGACAAGTATCAGGGTTATTCGTCGTACAAAGGCGTGAGTTCAAACCCGAAACTTCCTGAGAAGATTGACGAATGGACGAAGACGACGTCGTCCTCGGGAATCTGCTTGATCGCGACAGGTCCGGACGAAGAGACCAACGGCGGCGTCACGTTTGAAAACGTTCAGATAGTCGACGCCACGCCCGATTCGTCCGTTCCTCTTCTGGCGCTGCGCGACGCGTCGGCCGACGGCGTGGGATTTGATAAAATCTCGGGCGAGATTACGTCTGTCAATCTGAACGCGCCCGACAAATCCGTAAAGACGACGCTTAACAAAGAAACGATCG
>CACYBR010000179.1 GCA_902772705.1 uncultured Planctomycetota bacterium | reverse complement strand
TATAGGAAGTTGAAATACTTAGTAATGTAGTAGGTATTTTAATAACGTCGGCCTTCCTGTCAAGAAGAGAACGTTCTGATTATTGAAAAAGCTACGACGCTTTGCGCGGCGTCGAAGCGCCCATGAACGTTGCGCGCAAATCCACAGGAAGCGCGTTCCGTCTTCTTGACAAACACGACTGTTCGCTTTAGTATACACTTTTGGAGCTTTTCTTAAAGGACGAAAAGCCATGTTTAGAAGAATTGAAAGATATTGCTGATGAAAATTTCGACACGCGGACGTTATGCGCTTCGGATGATGGTCGAGCTAGCGAAAAAGCAGGGAGACGGTTACGTTTCTCTCACGGAAATCGCCGAGATTCAAAACATTTCAAAGAAGTATCTGGAACAGATTATACCGTTGCTTTCCCACGCGTCGTTCCTGACGACGACCCGTGGGTTTCGCGGAGGGTATCGTCTTTCCAAGTCTCCGTCGGAATACTGCGTCGGCGATATACTTCGCGTGACCGAAGGTTCGATTTCGCCGGTCTCGTGCGCCGACGTGGACAATCCCTGCGAGTGTGAGAAATGCGGCGTCTGTAAAACCTATCCTCTCTGGAGAAAGCTTACGCAGATTATAACGGACTATCTCGACAGCGTAACGCTCGACGATCTTGTCAAGGGACGAATTGAACTCGACTCCGTGGAGGACGTTCGTCCCGAGGAGCGCCGATCTGAGGACGGACGACAAATTTAAAGACAAAAGCAAAAATAAAGAGCGGCAGACCTTGAACGTCTGCCGCTCTTTGCGTTTATCGAGCGGGTCGGAAAATTGCGACGCGTGATTTTGGTCGTCAGGTCGTATAGTCCGCGTTGAGGTGGACGTATTCCTGAGTCAGGTCTGAGGTCCAGAACCGGATCTTGCCGTCGCCTTCCTGGAAGAAGAGTTCGAAGCTCGTGTTGCGGTTATTGCGGATCGAGTTTGAGACCTCCTCTTTATTGAAATCCTGGGGGACGCCGTCCTTGTAAAGGAGATAACCGTTGACCTTGAGGGAGACCTTCATCGGGTCGTAGGGGACGCCGCAGCGTCCAGTCGCGGAGACGATTCGGCCCCAGTTGGGATCGGCGCCGCAGATCGCGGTCTTGACGAGCGCGTCGTTGGCGACGGTCTGAGCGAGGAGCTTCGCGGAAGCACGGTCGGGAGCGCCGGTTACGTCGATCGTTATGAGGTGCGTGACGCCTTCTCCGTCGTTGGGGATCATGGGCGCGAGCTCCTGACACATGTCGAGCAGGAGGTTGGAGAAGCATTGGAGATCGGCGCCTTTGAGCGGAGTCGGATCGGCGGCGCCGTTGGCCATGAGGATGCACGTGTCGCTCGTGCTGGTGTGTCCTTCGACGCTGACGCAGTTGAACGTGTCCTCGACCGCGGCGCGCAGAACGGTCTGAGCGTCGTTCGGTTCGAGCGCGGCGTCGGCGACGATTGTCGCGAGCATCGTCGCCATATTAGGTCCGATCATCGCGGCGCCCTTGCACATCGCGGCGAGGCGGATCGTCGCGCCGCCCGGAAGCTTCGCTTCGCGCGAGACGACCTTCAGACGCGTGTCGGTCGTCTGGATCGCCGTCGCGGCCTTCTCAAAATCATGATACCGCGCGCCGAGCTTGGCGGCGGCCTTTTCCGCGCCCTGCGCTATCGCGCGCATCGGCAACTGAACGCCAATCACGCCCGTGGACATGACGAGCGTTTGATCGCCCGTCGCGCCGACCGCTTCCCCGGCGTATTCCGCCATCTTGCGCGCGTTGAAGAGCCCTACGCGACCTGTGCAGGCGTTCGCGCAGCCGGAATCGGTCGCGATTGCGATAAAGCCCGTTCCCGGAGTTCGTTCGCGGTCGTAGACGACCGGCGCGCCGCAGTTCAGGTTCTGGGTATAGACGCCGGCGGCGGTCGCCGGACGATCGGAAACGACGAGCGCGAAATCGAGTTTGTCCGCCGGGGAATTCGGCTTGATTCCACAGTGAACGCCCGCGTAGCGGAATCCTTTCGGTAAGTAGAAGACTTTCTCTGTCATTTGAAACCTTTCAAAAAAATCGCAAAACGTCGCCGGATATTACCAGACTGTCAATTCGCTTTCCAGTTCCACGCCGATTCTTTCGCGCGCCTGTTTCTGAATGAGCGCGATCAGGCGTCGAACGTCGTCGCTGGAGCATTCGCGAGACGTCTGAATGAGGTTCGGATTGGCGTCGCAGATCGTCGCGCCGCCGATGCGAGCGCCGCGGAAGCCCGCTTCGTCGACGAGCTCAGCCGCGCGCTGTCCTCGTGGATTCTTGAAGACTCGCGCGAATCCTTCGCCCTCGGCGAGGTCTGGACGCGACTGCTCGCGAACGATCCAGATCTTTTGGAGACGCTTCGTGAGCTCTTCCGCGTCGTCTGGTTCGAGCCGAAACGTTACGGAGAGAACAATCGCGACGTCAAGATTACTGCTGCGATAACCAAAAACGAGCTCGTCCTGAGAAAGATCGGACGTCTTGCCGTCATACGTCGCGACGCGGACCGATTCGACCCACTGGCCAAGGGAGACGTCGGTCGTCGAAGCGTTGGCGACTACCGCGCCCCCGACGGTTCCCGGCACGCCGATGAGCCCTTCGAGCCCTGAGAGTCCCGCGCTGGCGGTCGACGTTACAAGTCGCCCAAGCTTGGCGCCAGCGCCCGCGACGACGCTCGTTCCGTCGATTTTGATCTCGGTGAACGCCGGCTCTGAAAGCTGGATCGCGAGTCCGGGAGCGCCGACGTCTGGCACGAGAATCGCGGAGCCGTCTCCAATGACGCGCACGTCAAGGCCGTCGAACTGGCACGCCTTGAGGAGACCAGAGAGCTCCTTTTCGGAACGCGGTCGTGCAAGAAATTCAACCGGACCTCCGAGACGCAACCACGTCAGGTTTGCCGTCGGCACGTTGGTTTGGAGAATTTCGCTGAAAGCGTCAAGCTTGGCCATGATTTTGACTCCGTGGTTGATCGGGAGGCGCGTCCGTCGGCATGAGGAACGTGAGTATTATCTGTGACTTGCGTTGTGTTGTTCGGGATTGGCGGCGAGGATGGTGGTGATGGCGGAACCGAAATCCTTGACCGTTTCAAAACGGTAGTAAACGCTTGCGAAGCGGACGTAAGCGACTTCGTCGAGCGCGCGCAGCAGGTTCATCGTCATTTCGCCAATCTTCTCAGTTGAGATTTCCATTTCGCCTTCAAGAGAGGTTTCGAGCGCGGCGACGAGCTCGGAGATCTGCGACTCGCGGATTGGACGTTTCCAGCAGGCGCGTTCCACGCCCTGACGGATTTTGTTGCGGTCAAATGGCACGCGCGAGCCGTCGCGTTTGATGACGCGAACGCTGACCGCCTCGATACGTTCGTAAGTGGTGAATCGTCTTCCGCACATCTGGCAGGCGCGACGGCGACGAATGACAAATCCGTCGTCGCTTGTTCTGGTTTCGATAACCTTGTCGTTATCGGCTTTACAAAAAGGACATTTCATTGCGGAGATTTCCTTTCTCTCTGCGCTCTCAGGTTCATGGAACGCCAGCGGGAAGCGGACGATCGCTCGCCGCGCTTCCCGCCTTCGTAATTCATTGCCATTAAAAGGGGAAAGCAATCAATCGAGTTGTTTCCAGGGCGGATTGACCGGCAGGTGCGAATCGAAGTCGTCGAGGAGTTCCTGCTGATAGTCGCCGGCAAACTCCTCGTTGAGGAACTTCTCAACGCCCTCGTCGAAGAACCGCTTCCAGGACGCTTCTTCCTCTCCCGGATTAATCGGGAAGAAGAGCGCGTCGTTGGCGACGGCGGACTTGTAGTCGCCAGGCGCGTCGCCGATCATGAGCGCGTGGTTCTTCGGGTACAGTTTTGCAAATGCGAGGGACTGCTTTTTGGTTCCGACTTCCTGTCCGCAGATTGCCTGAACATACTGGAGAAGCCCCTGATTGTCCCATTCTCGTTCGAGCGCGGCCTGAGGGGTCGCGGAGACGACGAGAACGTCGGACTTTCCCTGAAGCTTCTGAAGACTTTCACGGACCATTGGGAAGGGCGGGACGCCGTCTCCGACAATTCGGTCGACGGTGCGGTTGACGTCGAGCGACCATTCGAGGGTCTTCTTCATGACCGGATCGTTTGTCTTCTCGACGAACTCGGCGAGCGCGGCGTTGCCAAGCTTTGTTTCGTTGTTCATCCAGTCG
The DNA here is from genome assembly GCA_902772705.1 of uncultured Planctomycetota bacterium. Classification (GTDB taxonomy): domain Bacteria; phylum Planctomycetota; class Planctomycetia; order Pirellulales; family Thermoguttaceae; genus RUG369. The sequence goes on along the minus strand of CACYBR010000179.1, from coordinate 3,839 downwards.
ACGATTTCCTGCGGAATGTCGATCCTGACGCCGCGCGCGACGACTTCCGGACGCTTTTGAAGAAGCTTAAAGACTTCAATGAGCGCAGGGAAACGATTGACGCCGCGTGATTTCGAGTAAAGATTGACGAATTCCGCCGCTTCGCGCGCGTACTTGCTCACGCCCTTGAGCCCCCAATGATGGACGATACACGGAATGAAGCATTCCTTGTGTTTGAGTTCCATTGTGTCGAAGGCGCAACCGTCGGAGTCGATCCCGACGAGAAAGTCGTTGGTCTTGTTGAAATCGATCGTCATAATTTCCTCCCAGAATAACCGCGGTCCGAACGATCTGGAACGCGAAAGGAACGCGTTAAACGACGCGTCTGCCCAAGGGAAATGATAGCGTTTTTTCCCTGAATTGCAAGGGGGTTAAACCGGACGAACCGGACCGCAGGAGGTTCGCGTTTCCCTTTATATTTTTTTGGAATTATTCCGCTTATGGTCGCGACGGGCGCGGGCTCCGTTTCCCGCCGCATCGTAGGGATCAGCTCGGGATGGGGCATGATCGCGGCGACAATTCTGGGCGTCGGGTTCCTGCCGCCGATTTACGCGCTCATTGAGCGTATGCGCGAATACGTCAATAAGAACTTCTGGGGGCGCTTCTTCTCCAGAAAGAAAGCAGGAACGTTGGAACATGCCAAACGCGCCTGAGTCGCAGGAGTGGGCAGACTTCGAGCGTTGAGAGCAGGGCGTCCGACCGTATAACGGCAGGGCGCCTTTTTTATTTCGTAGAGAATGAGAGCGATTTTGTCCGCGTATGAACGAGGACGAGAGATTGTCGACCATAAAGGCGTCAAAAGGTCAGACGTCGTGAGACGACGGCACGAATTCGCGATTCCGGAACGTCTATGCGTTGTCCAGAATAAAGCGCCGTTCATAGTGAGGCGCGCTAAAACAAAAGGCGTCCAATTCCGAAGAATTGAACGCCTTTGCGTGAATTGTCGGCGTCGCGCTCAGCGGTTTTGCGTTTTTCGCACGGGTTCGTCGGGAGTCTTTTCTATCTTGTTGGCGCGCAGTCCAATGCGGCGATTCACGAAGAATCGGCCGAAGGGGGAACACGTGAGCAGCGCGGGCAGGAAGACGAGGTCTCCGAATTCGGCGGCGGCGAGGATCGAGAGCATCATGATTCCGAAGCGCTGAGTTGGAACGAAGGTGCTGAACGCGAAGGAGAAGAGCCCCAGCCCGGCGATCAGAGTGGATTCCGTCATAGCGGCGGCGCAGCGGCGATAGCCGTTAAGCGCGGCCTCCTTTGGGGTCATCCCCTGTGAAATGCCGTCGGAGAACCACGTCAGGTAGTGCATCGTGTCGTCGACGGCGACGCCGAGCGCGACGGACGCGGTCATCATCGTTCCGACGTCGACCTTGACGCCGATCCAGCTCATGAAGCCAAAGACGACGACGACCGGGAAAATATTGGGGATCATGGCGACGAGGCTCGCCGGAGCGCTTCGGAGCAGGATCATGAAGACGAACATGATGAGTACAAACGCCATAATGAGACTCGACGTTAGTCCGCTGATGAGCTCGTGTTCCGTTTGGTAGACGAGCGGAACCATTCCGGTGTATTTCATCGAGAGTCCCGCGGGATAAATCCAGTCTGAGTCGTGCGCTTCGCCCATCGAGGATTGGAGCTTTTCGGGATCGACGCCGCTTTCCTTCACGACGAACTCGCGCAGGAGCGTCTTTTCGTCTTTGCCCTTGTTAGCCTTCTTTCCGTCTTGCGGGAGATTGTCGGCGACGTATTTCTGCGCTTCCGCCCACTTGGCGTTGAAATCCTCGCCCGCGAGCGTCGTCGTGAGCCGGAGCGATTCCTCCGCGAGGATCGGTTCGACGACGTTCTTGACTTCTTCAATGAAGTTCGAGTAGTCGATGTCTCGTTTGAGCGACCATACGCGGATGCTGAGTCGCCAGAGTTCGACGCCCTTTTCATTTTGCCAGCGAATAGCGGCTTTTCGCAGGAGCGTGTTTTCCTCGAGGGAGAGACGGCGGAACGATTTGCCGTCGCGCGTCGCGTCGAGAATCGAATTGAGGTCGTCTGTCTGCTGTTCGCGCAGATAGCTGTCGTTCTCCACGACGGTCCGGTACTGTTTTTCATACTCGACGGCGGTTTTTTCAAGCTCCTCGACCGTTTGGAACTGCGCGTAGTGAGGCGCGGCGTTTTCGTCGAGATCGTTGGCGTCGAGATTGCGGAACGCTTCGTAATCGAGCGCGTTTCCTTCGGCGTCGGTCACGTCTTTAACGCTTTCGTTGAACTTCACGAGTTCTTCTTCAAACACGATCCGTTCACGCTCGGCGTCCGTTTTAAGATACTCGACGAATTCGTCAAACGTGGGATTGCCTTCGACTGTGAGATAATCGCGTAACGCGCTGCGGTTTTCGTCGACCGTCTTGCCGACGACCGTCGACACGGTGCGGTATGCCGCGCCCCCCTTGGACGCCATTTCGGAAACGTCTGGGGTAAAGAGCCCGACCGACATCGCGCCGCCTACGTCTTCGGGGAGCTCTGCTTTGATCTTATCCGCGAGACGTTGGACGAGTTCCAGACGTTCGGCGGTGCGGTAGGAGTTGTTGTACAGTTTGTCGTTGTCGAAACAGACGACGAGTTCCATCGGAACGAGAGGACCGAGCTTGTCTTCGAGCCACGTGTAATATCGGATGATTTCCGCGTCCTTGGAGAAGAAGTCCATCATTTTGACGGACGTCTTAATATGCAGAAGATGATAACCGAAAAAGGCCATCATTGCGAAGCATACGGCGACGACGACGTTATGCCGACGAATGATGAAGCCCCCGAAGTAGTCCCAGAATCGATGGAGCCTGCCCTTGTTGATTTCGAGTCCCTTGCCTCCGTGCTTTTCCGCGAATTTCTTCGAGGGATAGAAGTAAAGGAGCGCCGGGAGGTAGAGGAAAAGAAGGAGCAGGGTAAGGAGCACGCCGACCGCCGAGTAGAAACCGAACTTGGTGATCGGAACGAGGCGACCCAGAAAGAGAGAGCCGAGCCCGATCGCGGTCGTAAGCTGCGCAAAAAAGCAGGGCGTGAACGCATGACGAACCGCGCGTTCCGTCGCGCCGTTGAGACCGTGCTCGCGTATCGCGTCGTGGTAATAGTTAATGAGATGGACCGCCCCCGACATTCCCAGAACGTAGACCAGCGCCGGCATGCTCAGCAGGATCGTGTCGCACGTGCCGCCCGTCAGAGAGACGAACGCGAGCGCGAATCCTGCGGAGAGGCACGCGATCCAGAAGACAAACATCGTCAGACGGAAGCTGTGAAGACAAAGGAGCGCGACCGTCACGCCGATGACCGCGCACACGCCGGCGAGACGATAAAGCGTGCGCTGACCCTCGTCGTTGAGCGCCACGTTGTCGACTGGAGGACCGCCCATGATGACCCCGTCCATGCGGACTTTGCGTCCGTTGGCGATTTCGTCGCACATGTCGACGAAGTTCTTGACCATGCGCGTCGCGAGCGAGCCGGTCTGAACCTTTGTCGTGTCCGGCAGTCCGCATTCGGTCGAGATTTCACGTATCTTGTCAAGCACGGGTGAGAGCGACTTGCTGCTTCCGCCGCCGCGAAGCGTGACGATCAGCGCGGTACTCTTGCCGTCCGGTCCGATCAGCGTGCCTTTGAGGCGTTCGCGAATCTTGCGATCGATCTCGTCGACTCCGTCGTCGCTGGTCGCTTCGGCGCTGGACTGCGACGGACGTTCCGTTCTCTCATAAGCCTGACGCAACAACCGAATGAGGCGCGGACCCGTCATGACGGATTTGAAATAGTTTGCTTCTTCTGAGCGCACG
>CACYBR010000178.1 GCA_902772705.1 uncultured Planctomycetota bacterium | reverse complement strand
ATCCTTCCCGACCGCGCGCTGCTCAAAAGCCGGTCAGGATGGAGCGTGATCGAATATTCCGAGCTTCATGCGGCGGTCTCGACGCTCAAACTTGCGGAAACGACGCCTCCCACGTCCGACTCCACAATCGTCGACTCCGTCTGGCGTTACGCCAACGCCGACGGCTCGCCCGACAAGCGCTTTAGCGCCAATTTTCAGCTCCCGGTATGCGTTCGGGGTCAAGTCGCGTTCCGAACCGACTCCGGTTTCTCCGCGATCCTTTACCTATCGAGCCTCGACGCGACCAAAAGAGTCAACGCGCTGATCAATCGTTTGCGCTCGCAGTTTTGACGTTGTTTTCAAGGCTTCTTTACGTAAAGAAGATTCCCTCCCTTCGATCAACCAACGTTCCAATAAACAAGGCGTCCCGCTTTAACGCAGGACGCCTTTTATTACGTTTACGACTCCAGAATCTTCGTCTCAGAAAATCTCGTTGGCAATCAACTGCTCAAAGGTCTGCTTTCTGCGGATGAGCCGCGCCGCGCCATTCTCCACGAGAACTTCGGGCGCGAGATACTTTGAGTTATAGTTGGACGCCATCGCCGAACCATAGGCGCCGGCGACCTCAAGGACAAGGTAGTCGCCCACGCGCGCCGCAGGAAGCGTACGCTTCACGACCACCCCGCCCTCCTCCTGTGTGAAAACGTCGCCCGATTCGCAGAGCGGTCCGCCGACCACAACGTCGCACTCGCCCTCCGGCGCGGCGCCAAGCGTCGGATTGTAAACGATTGAAATCGGGTGATAGCTGCCGTACGCCATAGGTCGCGCAAGATGCGTAAACCCCGCGTCGACCAGGTAGAACATATTCTCCGCCTGGCGCTTGACCGCGCGAATCTGCGTCACAAGATAGCCGCTCTCCGCAACGATATAGCGCCCCGGTTCGATCTCGAACGTTATCTTATGTCCCAGTTCCCTCTCAAGCTTCGCGACCGTTTCATGCCACAACGCGGCAAACTTTTCCAAATCGATGAATTCTTCGCCGGAAGTATAAGGAATTGGCAGACCGCCCCCGCAACTGATTGTTTTAACGCTCGTTCCAACCTGCTTGACGCTCGTCTCCATCGCGCCGCAGACCTTGCTGAGATGCTCAAAATCCGTCCCCGAGCCGATGTGCATGTGCACGCCCGAAACCGTCATGCCGTACCGGCGCGCAAGCGCGACCGCGTCCTGAATCTGACCGTGCCAGATTCCATGTTTGGCAAGATCGCCGCCCGTGTTCGTCTTGTTGCTGTGCCCATGTCCAAATCCCGGGTTGACGCGAATTGTAATCTCGCGACCCTGCGCGGCGTCGCCGAGCCGCTCGCCAAACTGCGCTATCATATCGAGCGAACCGACGTTCACGACGCAACCGTTCGCGGCGCCCGTTACGATTTCGAGCGCGTCCGCGTCGAAGATATCCGCCGTATACGCGATCTCTTTCGGCGCATAGCCAGCGGTCAGCGCGCGTTTGACTTCCGCCGCGCTCACCGCGTCAACAAGAACGCCCTGCTCCTTCACGAGCTTGAGTATCGCGATATTGGAGCAGGCCTTCTGCGCAAAACGCACGACGCCAAGGGGACAAAGCTGGGCGCAACGTTTGACAATCGTCGACGCGTCGTAAACATAGACCGGAGAACCGCCGAATTTCGTCGCCAGTTCTACCACAGGGACGCCCGCAATTTCAGTTCGAATCGTTTTGTATTCAGAAATTTCCGACATAACGTTCTCCTCAATTCCATTTCAGGAGGTTGAAAGACAAACCGGGACGTTCCCCGGCGTGATTCGCAGAATTATAAAACATTTTTTCCGCTCGTCCAGTCACGTCGTTCGTTATCGAAAAGCGCTTTCCTGTTCTCACGCGCCACGCGCGGCGTCTTCCAAAAAAGAAACCGACGAAACGCGGACTCAGCGGTCCAAACGTCTCGTCGGTCGAAAAACGACGTCTGTCGGCGAAGCGGCGGGTCGCGCCCGTCGCCCTTCACGTTGCGGCGTCAAAAGCGTCGTTACGCCGCGTTATTGCGCGAATCAGAGCGTAGAAGTCGTCTCGCCGCCCTGCGGGGAGCCCATCGCGCCCCAAACCCCATAGGGGCTCTTGCCAGAGACAACCTGATACGCGTTGAGGTCGCCGCAGTCGATCGTCTCGGAAACAAAACGAACCGATCCGTCAAGCATACCGACGTTCACGCCGCCGGAGTGGTTGCTGCCCGCGCCGCCCGCGAGCCAGGGGTACGAGTTATTCCAGATGCAGGGAACGGTGTTTGGCGGGCAGTTGGTGGAGAACCCGGCGTTCGCAACGCGGCAGTCCGCCCAGAAGGTTCCGCGCCATGTGTCCGCGCCGGCGCCGTTCACGATCGAACGGTCCGTCGGATTATAACCGTCCGTTATGCACGGACCCGGCTTGGCGTTCGTTCCGTCATAGAGCGCGGAAACCACCGCAACGCCGCCGCCACGCACTTGCGTCGCCGCCGTGGAGCCCGGTCCGCACCATCCTTCAGAGACGCACGCCGTGTTGCTCGTACCGTCCGTCGCAAACGCGTAGGAATGCCACGTTTCAGGGAAGATCATCCCGCGCGAGTAAATCTTCTCCGACGCGCTGTAATTGCTCGGCGCATGATACTGGTTCGCCCAGAGCGCGTCGCCAACGCAGAACATGACGTTCGCATGACCCGTTGGAACGCTCGAGAAGTTGTTGCTCGTCTCTGTCGAGTTGCCGTCAGAAGGGCAGAGATAAGACGGAATCTTAACGTTTCTGGTCCATTCCTGATCCCATGGCGCTTTGTTTGAACCGGTGTTCGCGTCCGCGTCAAACGCCGTGTAGACCGCCGTCTGTTCGATGTACGGCAACAGGAAAACGCGCACGCCAATAATGTAGTTGCCCCAGGCAGGATGAACGCGAGTGTACGCCTTATAAGGCGCGCAAAGCGGCGGACACGTCCCGTTCACGTCGTGGTAATTCTGAACCGAGAGCGCTATCTGCTTGATATTGTTCGTACATTGCATACGCCGGGCCGCCTCGCGCGCCGCCTGAACCGCCGGAAGCAACAATCCAATCAGGATTCCAATGATGGCGATCACGACCAGCAGCTCGACCAGCGTGAACCCGTTCGTTCGTTTCGTGTATGTCATAATTAAAGCCCTCTGATAATGTGAATATATGGTAGCTACGAGGGTGGCCGCGCGTCTGTCGACGTACGGTCGCGCATCAATTCAATCATATCGCGTCGTTGCTGGCGACAAACGCTATCTCTTCATGATAACGCTTCGTTCCACCTTACCGACGTCAAATTCTGGCGTCTCGTTCGTGTTCGTCGCTTTAACCTCGACGGAAAGCGTCGTCTTCGAACTGTTGCCAAAATCCTTCGCAACGAGGTTATAGACCGACTCGCCCTTCATCGTTTCATTCGAATCGGACTTCATCGCCTCCGCTGATTCCTCCGCCGTCATTCCTCCTTCTGTTTCATACTTCGAGACGGTAACCTTGAAAACGCCTTCCGGCGCGCCGTCAAATCCGTACGTGTTGATCTTGGCAATCCCTTCGACGTCGGTGACGCCGCCGCAGGGCCAGCGCATAAGCTTCGGATCGGAACTGACGAACGCGACGTGCGCTCCTTCCAGCGGCGCGCCCTCCTGAACGATCTTCACCGAGATCGGGTAGAGCTTCGGCAACCCTTCAGGACGCGAATCTTTCTTACATCCCAAAAGCGAGCCCGCTATCACAACGCAGATAACAAAAAACGTGAAATTTCTCATCTTAAGATCGACCGCTCCTCCCATATTTGACAGACGCGTTCCATGACGCCGGCGCGTCGTGGCGCGTGTCGCCGATCTGGCGCAGCAAAACAACGCCTTGAATTCGGACGGCGCGTCGACTCCGACGCTAACGCAGTCGCCTGCAACGTCGAAATGAAACGCAACGTCCAACCTTGAGCCCTTCTCCGACGCTTTGCGTCGGAGATTACGCTATTACGATAATTTATCGCCCTCGGTAATTCGTCGACTTCCTCGTAACAAGATCGGCGCGCGACCTCAAACGACGCGGTTACGGCGCCCGCTAACTCTACAGGTCGTTATAGTCTGTCTTGTTTGTTCGAAAATCGATCCTATTAAAAAACGCTTATCGGAAACGTTCTGGAAAACAAACGGAAGCGTTGACGTCAAGGCGTCAAATATATCTGCAGGAAAATCCACTGACGTCAACAACCGCCATTGTAGAAGACTTTATATGCGACGTCAAATACAATTCAAAAAAATGATGAAATGTTGCAAAGAAAGTAATTGCTCCGACCTCAACAGACGCGCGCCCTTCCGCCGCCGCGTTCAAAGCGGCAGAAACAGAAACAAAAGACGAGATAAAACCGGCTAAGAAGAGTCGTGTTGACGGCGCGATTGAAACAAAACTGTTCAACTTAAACCGCCATACAGCCCCTTCGAAACGGAGAAGAACGCGTCTTCAACGAAGCAGGAAACTGAAACGCTCCGTCCCGCGTCCATGCCGCAGGGCGTCGCATCATGACAAAGACGCGCTTGCGTCTCTTGTTCCCGCGTTATTCTCAACGGTCGCGCCCTACGACAAACCGCGCGATTGCCGCTAGAGAATCGAACGCCTCCATAGAACCGCCGCGTGATAGTTCGATCGCCCGACGACGCAACTTCTCGAGGGTCGCAAGCGCGCCGTCGACCAGACGGTTCGCTTCCGCGACCGCCGACGACACCGCCCCGGAATCGCGCAGAATCGCGGCAAGTTCCTGGCGTTCTTCCGGCTTGACCCCGCGCTCTACGCGATCAAGAAAACTCCTCTTGTCGGATTCTGACGCGTTCTGAAGATAGAAGATGACCGGCAACGTCGCCTTCTTATTGGCGAGATCCGAGCCGAGCGTCTTGCCGACCGACGCTTCGTCCCCCGTCAGATCGAGCACGTCGTCGACAATTTGAAATGCGACGCCAATCGAACGCCCAAAATCCGAAAAGAGCGCCAGTTCCGCGTCTCGCGCGCCGCTGAGGCGCCCTCCCAGAAGCGTCGCGCATTCGATAAGGGACGCCGTCTTGCCGGTGACAATCCTCCGATAATCGTCGACGGTAAGCCCAAAGTCGCCGACCGCGTCGGTCTGGAAGAGCTCGCCCTCGACGGTCGCGCGGCATTTGGCGGACGTCTCATGAAAGACAAAAAGATCGTCGCATTCGCAGATCAGATCCAGCGCCAGCGTTATGAGCACGTCGCCGACGAGGACCGCGCGGTGAGAATCCCACTTCGCGTTGAACGTCTCGAGCTGTCGTCGGAACCGCGCGCCGTCGAGAATATCGTCGTGAATGAGCGAGCCGGTGTGGATCATTTCCAGCCCGGCGGCGCAAAGACAACATTTGCGATCGACTTCGCCCCACGACTTCGCGCAAAGGAGCAGCAGCGCGGGTCGCAGACGCTTGCCCCCAAGCCCGAAAGAATACTCCAAATACTCGTTGAGGGTCGGATCAGAATGACACAAAGCTTCTCTGAGCAACTCCTTCGTCGCTT
>CACYBR010000177.1 GCA_902772705.1 uncultured Planctomycetota bacterium | reverse complement strand
CTCCGGCGAGACGACCAGCAGAAACTGGACGACGTCGTCGCGGCTCGTGAATTTCTCCGCGCTGTGAACCCAGATTGCACGTCCCGCAAGCGGGACGAAAGGCTTTTTTTGCAGCGCCGACGGCGACGCGAGCGTTCCGTTGATAAAGCGTTCGCTCTTGCCCGCGGCGACGACGACGACGCCGAAGCGACTTCTCATTCTGACCCCCTCTGTGTTTTGGGAATGCGAAAGGCGTTTCCAACGCTTGCGTATTATAGTCGCGCGCCGTTTTCGGACAACCGGCTTTTGCTTGACTCTGGCGTTCGCGATTTATATAATCCAAAGGCAAGGAGGGTCTTCTTTATGTCTCGTTGTTCATTTCTTGCCAAAACGACGGTTATGATAGCCGTCGCCACGCTTTGCGCCAACGTTCTTATTTTTCCGAACGCGTCGACGGCGCAGGAGCCGATTCCCGCGACCGTTTCCGAGGAGATCGAAACGATTCCGACGTATCCCTTTGGACTTGCGGATAAGAATCCAATCTTCTACACGGGTCGCGTTTATCAGGGCGCGCAGGGGCGTGTCTATCCGTACGCGATGCGCGATATTCTCAGCGACGATAAGGCGGACGCGCCGTATCGGATTCTTCGTCTTGAAAACGAATACGTCAAACTTGGAATCGCTCCTGATCTTGGCGGTCGAATTTTTCAGGCGACCGATAAGACGGACGACTACGATTTTTTCTACCGTCAGCATGTTGTAAAGCCCGCGCTCATCGGCATGCTCGGCGCCTGGATCTCCGGCGGCGTGGAATGGAACATTCCCCACCATCATCGACCGTCGACCTTTATGCCGGTCGATTGGGCGATTGCCGAGAACGAAGACGGTTCCAGAACCGTTTTTGTCGGCGAGACGGAGCTGCGCCATCGGATGAAATGGAACGTTGCGACGACGCTCTATCCCGGCAAATCGCTCGTTGAAGCGGAGGTGACCGTTGAGAATCGTTCGCCTTATGTTCAGTCGATGCTCAGTTGGGCAAACGTTTCCGTTCATTGCAACGAGAATTATCAGGTGATCTTTCCGCCGACAGTCCAGTTTGGCACGGGTCATTCCAAAACAGCGTTCAGCGCCTGGCCGATAGACAACGGAGTCGATATTAGCCTGTGGAAGAACCACACGGAGTTTTCCCGATCCGTTTTTGCGTGGGACTTTGATTCTGATTTTCTCGCGGGCTACGATTCCGGCAAGGACGCGGGCACGGTTCATGTCGGAAACGTTCATGTCGTTGCCGGTAAGAAGTTTTTCCTTTGGGGCAACCATGAACGTGCGCGGGTCTGGGACCATGCGCTTACAGACGAAGACGGTTCCTACCTTGAACTTATGGTTGGCGGCTGGTCGGATAATCAACCGGATTACAGCTGGATTGGTCCGGGCGAAACACGACGTTACAAGCACTACTGGTTCCCGATCTCGAAGATCAGGCACGTCAAGAACGCGAACCTTAACGGCGCGATCAATCTTGAAAAGGTCAATTCGAGCGAAGTCTTTGTTGGATTCTGCCCGACGGAAAAATTGGACGGCGTCGTTATGACGCTCCTCGTAGATTCTAAACCTGCGTGGACCAAAACGGTCAACGTGACGCCGGGCGCGCCCTACATAGAAAGCGTCAAACTTGACGGCGCCCTCGACAATGAGTCGCTTGCGCTTGTCGTGACGGACGCGACGGGACATGAGCTCGTTGCGTACCAGACTGTCGTTCTTGAAAAGAAAGAGCTTCCAGAACCGGTTTCGCCATTCGGCAATCCAGCGGATTACAAGACGGTCGAAGAACTCTATCTCGCCGGTATGCGCCTTGAACAGTTCCATAACGGTCAGCGCGATCCTATGGAATTCTATAACGAAGCGCTCAAGCGCGATCCGGGCGACGCGCGCGTCAATACGGCGGTGGGAATTCGTCTTCTGCGCGACGGCAAATGGGCTGAAGGCGCGGAATATTTGGAGAAGGCTCTGAAGCGGCTCGAACGCAACTACACGCGGGTCCGGGACGGAGAACCCCACTACTATTACGGTCTCGCGTTACGTCATATGGGACGTGAAAAGGAAGCCGAAGATCAGTTTTGGAAGGCCTCCTGGACGACCGGTTATCAAGCGGCGGCGTTTTATCAGCTCGCCGAGCTCGCCGCCAGACGCGGTCAGTATCTTGAAGCGCTGGAGCTGGCGGAACGCTCTCTCACGGTCAATTCGGACAATCCGAAAGCTCTGACGTTTAAGGCGTGGGCAATACGGCGCGTCCTTCAGGAACGAGAGAAAGACCCCGGCGCACAACCGAACTATATTGCCGGCAACCGGGTTTTTCAGTCGAACGAACTCTCGCGCGACCGCGCCTCCGAGATTCTCGCGGACGTTCTCAAGCGCAATCCTCTCGACTACGCGGCTGCGCTTGAAAAGAGCTTTGTGGAAAAGGGTTCGGTTTCGGACGCTTTTGCCGCGATCGAAGACGCGCGCGGCGTGATTGACGAACGCTCGGACTCCGCCGTTATCCGTCAGCAGGAACTCCTTGAAACGGTCGTCGATTATCTCAATCGCGGCGCCAGCGACGACGCTCACGCGCTCCTCGACGCGGCGATCGCTTACGGCGAACCCTTTGCGAACGTTTCGACGGTCCATTACTATCTCGGATGGTCGATCCTCCTGGAATCGCACGACGAAAAGGCGGCGATCGATTGTTTTGAAGCCGCGTCAAAGCTTTCCAACGAATACGTCTTCTCGTTCCGCCCTGAAGAACGCGCAATGTATGAAGCGATCGTCAAGCGCTGCAAGGACGACGCGCAGGCTTTGTACGAATACGGCAACCTGCTTTATTTCCAGAACGATCAGAAACGCGGTATGGAATATTGGCGCGAATCTGCGCAGGCTCGTCCGGAATTCGGGCGCGTCTGGCGCAACCTCGGCTTTGCCGCCGGTCAGGAAAAACGGTATGACGAGGCGCTTGCTTACTACCGTCAGGCGCTAAAGGACGACGAGTCTGACCCGCGCTTTGTTTACGAAGCCGACCAGCTTGCCGCAAAGGCCGGCGTCCCGGCGCGGGAACGACTCGAGACGCTTACGAAGTATTTGCCCGCCGTCTTCAAGTATGACGACTGCGTCGCGCGCCTGATTGAGCTGTACAACGAAACGGGCGACTATGACGAAGCGATTAACGTTCTCAGTAATCGTCACTTCCACGTTTGGGAAGGGGGACGCGACGTCCATTCTCTCTTTGTCGACGCGCGGCTTTTGCGCGGCATTGAGCGTATGAACGCGGAGAATTT
>CACYBR010000176.1 GCA_902772705.1 uncultured Planctomycetota bacterium | reverse complement strand
TTTTCAGGGGCGTGTGAAATGATTAAACGTGAAAAGTATTTGGCGTCTATCCGGGAATTCTACGACGACGATCTGATTAAAGTCATTACCGGTATTCGTCGATGTGGAAAATCCGTTATCCTGAAGCAGATATCAGAAGAGATCAGGGAACGGTCGGACAATATCGTTTTCCTTGATTTCGAGGACGCCGCCGTCTTAAACGCCATTCCAGATGAAATGGCGCTGATCAACTACGTTGACAATCGTCGCAGGGAATCGCTATGCTACGTGTTTCTTGACGAGGTCCAGAGGCTCGACGGATGGGCGGGAGCATGCAGAACGCTCCGACTCAGAAACTGCTCTGTGTTTATCAGCGGCTCCAATTCCAAGTTGCTGTCAAGGGAGTTTACCAGGGAATTATCCGGCAGATACGCGCCTTTCCGGATCAGGCCCTTTGTATACAGAGAACTCGCCGAATACGGAAAAGAGCTGGGAAAGGACGTCTCGCTCACCGACTATATTGTCTGGGGCGGCTTTCCGAAACGAATCGAATACAGCGGCGAGAGCGGTCGGCGGATCTATCTGAACGAGCTCAATGAAACCATTATTCTGAACGATATCATTAACCGCTATAAGATCAGGAAAACGGAAGTTTTCAAAAGGCTGGCCAACTTTGTATTTCTGTCGAACGGAAGAATTTTCTCCGCCAGATCCGTAGAGAAATATATGAGAGGAACTGGTCTGCCATGTTCCATCACAACGATCGTAAAGTATATCGGATATCTGGAAGAAGCTTATGCGATAGCAACGGTAAAGAGGTATTCTGCCAGGACCAGGCGCGAACTTGAATACTATCTCAAAGTTTATGACGAAGACGTTGCCTTGAATTCCATCCGGGTCATAAACAACCGGTATGATCTCATCCACAACTTCGAGAACGTCGTTTATAACGAGCTTCTTTACATGGGCTATAAACTCCAGGTATATCACGACGGTTCTCAGGAAATTGATTTCGTCGCCTGTAAGGGCAATAAGCAATATTATATTCAGGTCGCCTATTCTGTAGCTGAAGAGAAAGCGTATGAGAGAGAGTTTGGCGCTTTTGCCAGACTGGACAATTCCTGCCAGAAGATCGTAATCACAAATGATGATATTGATTTCAGCTCCAGTACTGTACGTCATATCCAATTCAGGGATTTTGTACTGATGGACGAACTGTAACGATGGAGACCGCCATGGTCGACGGCGCCTCCGTTCCACGAGGCAAGGGCGCCTCTCGGGAAGCCGCTCGGAAGACGTCTGCCGACGTGAACGCGAGCGTTCGGCTGTTTTGGACAAGCTTTCCAATTTAGCCGTACTTTGTATTGGCGCCGCTCACGGTTCGGCTAAAATGGAAGAAAATTACCATTTAGCCGAAAGGACGCTTTGATGCGCTACATTACGAGAGCTCTGGAACAGGTGGTTCGACAGACGTCAAAGGAATATCCCGTCGTTCTGGTTACCGGACCGCGTCAGGTTGGCAAGACGACAATGCTCCGAAAGCTGGCGGAAGGCTCCGATCGTCGTTACGTTTCGCTCGACGATCTGAACGAGCGCAACCTTGCCAAAAACGATCCTGAACTGTTCCTCCAGACGCACAGGGCGCCCGCGCTCATCGACGAAGTTCAGTACGCCCCAGAGCTCTTCGCATATCTCAAGACGCGAGTCGACCGCGAGCGCGAGCCGGGCGCGTACTGGCTCACGGGCTCGCAGGTCTTCAAACTGATGCAGGGGGTTCAGGAATCGCTTGCGGGCCGCGTTGCGGTTTTGTCGCTGACTTCGCTGTCGCAGTGTGAAATCGACGGAGGGGAAAACGCGCCCTTTACCGTCGAGTTCGACGCGCTTGAAAAGAGGAGGCGCGGCAGAACGTCGTCAGACGTCCATGGAATTTTCGAGCGGATCTATCGCGGGTCCATGCCGTCGCTCGCAGGGGGCCAGGTTTCGAACCCTCAGATTTTCTACGGCAGTTATCTTTCGACGTATCTGACGAGGGACGTTAAAGAGCTCTCGGGAACGATCGACTCGCTGAAGTTTCTGCGGTTCGTCACGGCGGTCGCGGCGCGGTGTTCGCAGATGGTCAACGTTTCCGATATCGCCGGCGACGCGGACGTCGATCAGAAACAGGCGAAGAGCTGGCTAAGAATTCTGGAAACGCTGGGGCTCGTCTTCTATTTGCGTCCTTACTCCAACAATCTGCTCAAGAGGCTCGTCAAGAAGCCCAAGCTGTATTTTTACGACACGGGACTTGTCTGCTATCTGACGCGATGGAGCTCTGCGGAAACGCTGGAAGCGGGCGCGATGAACGGCGCGATTCTGGAAAACTACGTCGTTTCCGAACTCGCAAAATCTTGGCTCAACGCCGGTCTCGAACCCTGGATGTATTATTACCGCGACAAGGACGGAAAAGAGATCGACGTCGTAATCGAACGCGACGGCGTTCTCAATCCGATCGAGATCAAGAAGACGTCGAACCCGGGAACGGAACTCACGCGCGTCTTCACGCGTCTCGACGGCGCCTCCGTTCCACGAGGCAAGGGCGCCGTCGTCTGCATGAAGCCCGAACTCGGCGCGATCGATCGCGACAATTATATCGTGCCCGTGTGGACGATTTGACGCCAGAGTGCGCTGCGATCGCTCAGAAAAAAACAAAAGGCTCCGGAGCCAATCTGGAGCCTTTTATGATAACCGCCGCGTTTCGAGTTTGCGCGCGGCGTGAAAGAAGCGCGACTTGAAACCAATAACTTCCGCCGCCGTGGGTCAGGCGAACCGT
>CACYBR010000175.1 GCA_902772705.1 uncultured Planctomycetota bacterium | reverse complement strand
GTGTTGGTGACGGCGCCCGAAAGAATCCCGACGATCACGCCCATGTCGATCCCGCTGACCTTGTACAGAATCAACGCCAGAACGACGTCCATCGCAACGACGCTCACCGCCAGAAGATTGAGCGTCAGTCCGCCTGTTTTAAACGTCTTGAAGAAGTTTTTACCCGACTGCAGTCCGACGGCGTACAGGAAGAGGATTAGACCAAGCTCCTGAACGAGGCGCGTATACGTCGGATCGATAAAGTGCTGGGCTCCGTCGGCGCCTTCGCAGAGATACTTCGGAAAGCACATTCCGAAATGACCCGCCGCTATGCCCGTGAGCAGGACAAACGCGGCGCCAAGCGAGACGCCGCATACCTTGACGCGGCCCAGAAGCATTCCAACAGCGATCACAACAGAGAGACAGACGATAAAATGCGAGACGCTCGATCCGAGCAGCAGTTCCTTAAAGATTTCCATTTTAACCAGCGCTTATCGAAAAACCGAAACGGTTAAACTTATGATGATCCAGTCAGACAATCGCTAAATATCACAGGAGAACGTCGAGCGTCCCCGTGTTCAGGCGTTTCAAAGAAAAGAAACGGTCGTAAGATTCAAGCGTCTGGCATTCTTGTCGATATTCTTATTGTTATTTCGCTCATTAATCTGGTCAAAACGGCGTCCATACAGGATGCGCGCAAGGTTGTGGACCGGTTTTTTCCATGGCAACTGACTGACGAAGCCAAGGGAGTAAACGAAAGAAACCGTTTCCTTCATGGCGTCGGATTCGCCGGAAAAGGCCGCGTCAACGTCCTCGAAGGAGCATCGGGAGGCCGCCGCGATCTCACGAAGGCTCGCGTTCATCGCGACGATTGTCTGAGACGCGTCCGGATTGCTCAGCGAGACGACGACAATCTCGCACCCTCGGTTCTGGCGGCGAACGTGAGCGATCAGCTCGCGATATTCACGCGCGAACTCGCCGGCGTTCTTTCCGAAGAGCTCGAGGTCCGCCTGACCCAGACGCAGAATGAGCGTCGAAGGACGCAGCGGCGCGACGACCGCGTCGTAAACGTCCGCCGCGCGCGCAACCGTCAGCTCCGCGACGCTGCGATTGTAGATCGTCGTTTCAAGCTCAAAGGACTGCTTGAGCTCGCCGACCGGAATATTGAGATCTTCGCTTCCTCCAAGGATAACCGTCGCGCCAACCTTCGCGTACCTGTTAAGCGTCTGATACTGCTGAATCGAATTGTCGTAAGCGTTCATTATCTTATCTCCTTAGGCGTAATTTCAACCTTGTTCAGGGTCAACGTTTCGCGTCAGAGCGGCGCGTTTCGACCGCGCGCTCAATAAAACGCCGTCCAGGTCGCGCTCATAATCTCCGGCGTTTCCCAGTCGCGCTTGAATAATACCGCGCAAAGAAAGAAGCGCAATTTCAGAAAAAACTAACGAAAGTTTAAAAAGGAGATTGCCGGTCGCAACACTTTCAAATCTTCCTAAAAGCGCTTTCAAAACTTTCAAAAGGTCGTTGGAACGCGAAAAAAGCCTGTCCAAACCGCCTGCGGCGTTATAATAAAGGGCGCATAGAAAGGAGCGACGTCAGGATGGGCCCACAAAACAGATCGCCGCGAGGTCTTCAAAATGAAATCTTCCGTTCTCAGGCGCTGCTGATTTGCGCGCTTGTTTTCTTTCTCTCGGTCGCGGGAATCTTCGTCAACATGCGGGACGAGTCGCGCAAACGGGACCAAAACCTGCTCAACGTGGCCGAGGCCGTCGCGTGCTCGCCTCTCGTCGACGCGACAGATTCCGAGAGTCGCAAACGACTGATCGAAACCTTCGACACGCTTCATGACGCGCTCCATAATATCGACGTTATCTCCGTCGTCGGAAACGACGGAATAAGACGGTATCACACCAATCATGAGCTTATCGGCAAGGCGTACGACGGGGTCGTTCCCGACTTCGCGAACGGACGGCGTCGATACGCGGTCGACGGAGAGGGTCCCTCGGGCGCCCAGCGCCGAGCGTTTGCGGCGATCGTAGACGACACAGGCGCCGTGAAAGGCTTTGTGCTCGCCGTTATCCTGCGCAAGCACATTCGTCGCGAGATCCTTCAGGCGCTGGCAACCTTCACGCTTATCGCGCTCGCCGCGCTCTTCGTCGAGCTTGCGGTCTCCTATAAGCTTTCAGCGAGGATTAAAGAACGTCTTCTTGGGTTTGAACCGGACGCCTTCTCAGCCATGTACAAGGTTCGCGACGGAATACTCGAGTCTCTCGAAGAGGGCGTAATCGCGGCGGATTCTCGTGGAACCGTTCAGTTTATGAACAGTTCCGCCGCGCGAATGCTCGGAGTCGACGCTAAGACGGACCTCGCAAAGCTCGGACAACGACTGCTGAGCAAGACGGTAGAAAGCGGCGAGCGCGAAACGAACGTTCCAGAGCATGGCGTTCCCGACTCAAGCATCCTGATGGATCGCGTTCCGATCCGCGAGGGGGGCGAGATTGTCGGCGCGGTCGGCGTGCTGCACGATCGAACGGAATATGTTAAGCTCGCGGAAGATCTCTCGGGCGCGCGATTCCTCGTCGATTCGATGCGCGCGAATAATCACGACTTCACGAACAAACTCCACGTGATTCTGGGGTTGTTGCAAATGAAGGAGTATGATAAAGCGGCGTCGTACATCGAACAGATCGCGTTCGTTCAGCGCGAAGGAGTCGCCAGAATCGCGCGCGCGATCGACGAACCGGCGCTTGCGGCGCTCATTATCGGCAAGACGTCGAAGGCGGCGGAGCTCAACGTCCGACTCGTCCTGCAGGAAGGGAGCGGATTCCGACGCTCCGAGATTGCGCTCCCATCGGCGTCGCTCGTCACCATCGTCGGCAACCTGATCGACAACGCGCTTGACGCGATGAACGCGGACGAGCGCGACGAGGTCGTCGAGAAGGAGCTCCTTTTCGGAATCCATAGCCAACCCGGCGCGCTGCTGATCACGGTCGACGACAACGGTCCCGGAATCTCAAGCGAGAATCTCAGCCGCATCTTTGAAAAAGGCTTCACGACCAAAGGCAATGGACACGGTTCTGGATTGTATCAGGTCAAAAGAGTCGTCGAAAGCCTTGGGGGCGAGCTTTCCGTCGAATCGACCGAGGGCGTCGGGACGTCGTTTTCCGTAAGTTTTCATAAGAAGGGTCACGAACGTGTTTAAAGTTCTGATTGTCGAAGACGACCCAATGGTCGCGATGATCCACCGGCAGTTTCTTACGCGCGATTCTCGGTTTGAGGTCGTTGGAACCTGCGGCGACGGCGTAACCGCGCTCAAATTCATCGAAGCAAACGCCGTCGATCTCGTAATTCTCGACGTTCATATGCCGCATGTTGGCGGACTCGGTCTGCTCCATTCTCTTCGCGACCGCAACTATCCGGTCGGGGTCGTTATGGTCACGGCGGCAAACGACGTCGCAACCGTAGAAGAAGCGTTTCGACTTGGGGCCGTCGATTATCTTGTCAAACCGTTCAGCTACGACAGACTGCAGACGGCGCTCGATAAATTCGCGGCGCAGCGCGGCGCGCTCGCAGGCGCCACGGCGCTCGATCAGGAGAATATTGACCGTTATCTTGAAGGAGCGCGCCAACCGTCCTCCGCGCCGGCAAGCCCCAAAGGAATTCAGGACAAGACGGTCGAAGTTCTCGTCGATTTCCTGCGCGAGACCGACCAGAAATGGCTCACGGGCGACGAGATCGCGGACGGCGTCAAGCTCTCCAGCGTAACGGTTCGCCGGTATCTGAATCACCTTGTCAGACAGAACGTCGCGGAAGGTCGGATGGATTATGAAACCGGCGGTCGGCCACGGTTGCTGTACCGTCTTAAAAGAG
>CACYBR010000174.1 GCA_902772705.1 uncultured Planctomycetota bacterium | reverse complement strand
TCGGGATTGACGAGGAGCTTGCGTTTTTCAACGCTCGCCGAGGGATTGATCGCGTGAATTCGCGCTTCGGCGAGGTCTGCTTTTGCCTGTCCGATCGTATCGTGCGTGGCGAGGAGCTGTCGGTTGATGTTGCTCTCCTGGACGACGTCAAAGTCGACGACGCGGAACTGTCCGACGCCGGCGCGCGCCAACGCTTCGAGGGCGTAACTGCCGACCGCGCCGATCCCGACGACCATAACGCAGGAGGCGCGAACACGCCGAAGTCCTTCGTCGCCCAGGAGTAACCGCGTGCGTTGAAACTGGTCGGCGACGGAATCTGCCCCAGCGGCATTCTCTGAGTTTGTCATCGGACGTCTCCACGTCTAACCGATCGCGACGCCGGGCCGAGCGTTTCGTTTCGCTTCATTATAGCCCATCTCGGCGGCCTTCGCGGCGTTCTTGGCGATGAGGCCCGCGACGTAGCCGCCTTTGAAGCCCGCGTCAATGTTGACGACCGTGACGTTAGAGGAACAGCTGTTGATCATTCCCAGAAGAGCGGCGAGTCCGTTAAAAGAGGCGCCGTAACCGACGCTCGTCGGGACCGCGACGATGGGCGCGGCGACGTAGCCGCCGACGACGCTCGGAAGCGCGCCTTCCATTCCAGCGATGACGACGATAGCGTCGACGTTTTCAAGCTTCGGCAAGACAGCGAGAAGCCGCTGAGGGCCCGCGACGCCAACGTCTTGAAAGAGCGCGACCTTCGCGCCGGTCCACAGCGCGGTTTCACGCGCTTCCTGCGCGACCGGGAGATCGCTCGTTCCTGCGGTCAGAATCGCGACGCGTCCCTGAAAAGGACTCTGCTCTCCTCGACTTCGAGGGGCGCGGATCGTGCGGCCAACCTCGTTGTAATAGGCTCGTTTACAAACGCGTTTGATAAGAGGAAGCGCGAATTCTGCCTTATCGGAGCTCACGCGGGTCGCTAGAACGTCAATTCCCTGCTTGTATTGGATTCTTGCAATGTTAGCGATTTGTTCGGCGGTTTTGCTCTCGCCATAGATCACTTCCGGGAATCCACAGCGCTGTTGACGGCCAAGGTCCAGCTTTGCCGAGGTGGTTTCGAGAAAATCGTCAGGTCTAAACATGGGTTCAAGCCAATTGATAAGGGGTTGGAAGCGGAGAGTTAAAGGAACGAAACGACGAATTGAACAAGGTCAAGGAGCGCGCCGACGGCGGCAAGCGGATCGTCATGTTGCGAATTGTCAAACGTTTCCGCGAAGAGGTCGGCCAGCGCCGAGTCGAGCGCCGCTGGGTCGGACGCGTTATTTCGGATTGCGTCGACCGCCGCGAGTTTGGCTTTGAGCGCGCGCTGGAACTCTTTGTCGTCCTCCGACTCGGCGAAGGCGTCAATCCGCGCGCGGTCGAACGCCTTCAGAAGAATAGGAAACGCCATTTTTTTGTGGAAAACGCGCGTTGGGGTCAGCTCGATCGCGTCGAGTTTTTCCGCCAGAATTTTCGCGAGTTTGGACGCAGGCGCCATCGCGCCGGCGTCGACGTGAGCGCGCACGAGCGCGGCGTATTCTCGGACGTATTCGGCCTCGCGGTTCCCTTTCGCCATGACGGCGAGCGCCTCGCGCACGAAGTTCATCGCGCGCGTTCTGACGGCGTCGTCAGGTCGCGCCGGCAGAATCGTGGCGGCGAGCGCGACGAGTCGCGCGGCGCGGTTTCTGGCGAGCGTTGCGGCAAGGTCGAGCGCCGCGTTGAGCTCCGATTCATAAAACGTCGCGTCATGAGGATAGCGCGCGGAGCCGGGTTCGGCATTAAGTAGGAGCGCAATATCCTCGACAATCGCGTCGAACGCGTCGCGGCGTTCAACGAAGCCGCGGAGTCGTTCGCCGAACTCGAGGATTGCGGGAGAGCGCAGGACGACGGAACTCGCCTCTTCGCGTAATTCCTCGACTTCGTCGTCGTCAAGCGCGACTGCGTTTTCGCCTTCGCCCTGAATACGCGAGTCGAGGGTTTTCTCGAGTTCTTCGAGAATGGCGAACGCGTCTTCCGCCGCCTTTGTCAGAATCGGAACGGCCGTCTGGTCGGGAACGGCGTCAATGAACGCGAGAAGCGCGACGTCGTTTTGCGCGATACGTCCGGTCGCGGTTTCAAGGGTCGGGTCGTCGGAGACAAACCCGACGATTCGGTCGGCGGCGAAAATACGCGCGACGACGTCTTCATATTGACGCAGGTCGTCTAATTCCTCGGCGCGTTCATGGAGCGAATTGCGCGCGACGACGTAGTCGTTTGCGCTGGGGAGCGTCCTGACAAGCGCGGTCAGTCGCGCGTAGAGCGCGTTCTGACGCTCATCGTCGCCTTCGATCGAATCGAGGAGCTCGTCGAGGAACGGTTCGGACGCGGGGTCGGGAAGGGCCGCGGACGCGGATTCGAGAAGGATGCGACGGAGATAGTCGCGTTCCTGCGGGTCGGAGACCGCGTCGACGAGCGCGTTCGCGTCGCCGAGCTTTTGACGGAGTCGCGGTTCGTCGGCGCCGCCGGTCAGCGCCGCCAGATTGAGGCTCTTGACGGCGACGTCGGCGCGCGCCTCCTCGCTCAGCGCGTTAGCGTTGACGAGCTCGGTCATCCGCGCGTCGAGCGATTGAAAAACCTTGGGAAGGGATTGCGACATTTTTTGACCATTATTCATTGGCGGACGCCGAATCGTCGCCAAAGCTTTCCAGAATTGCGTCGGTGAGCGAACGGACGTTCCTGAAGTAGTCTCGTTCAAGCGGGGAATGTTCGATCAGCTTCGCGCCGAGCGCGTCGGCGACGACTTGAGCGGCGGAGCGGTTGAATTCCGGCTGGACGATGATCGCGCGAACGTTTTCGTCTTTGGCGTCGGCGACGAGCGCTTCAAGTTCGCGTGGACGCGGCGCCTTGCCGTCGGTCTCGATCGCGCG
>CACYBR010000173.1 GCA_902772705.1 uncultured Planctomycetota bacterium | reverse complement strand
TGACTATTGGCGCCACTCGTAACACTATGCGTAAATCTACGAGTCTCGAAAGGAGTATCGTGTTGGAACCAACCAAAAAGATTCAGACTGGTTTGTTGGCGGTTGCGTTGGGCTTAGGCTCGGCGGCTTTTGCGCTCGGCGGAACGCCCAGCGTCCTCGCTCAAACCCCGGTTGCCAGCGTCGCTGTTAACGGCGCGGCGAACTCCGTTACCTATCCTTCACTCGTGCGCAGTCAAGAGCTTCTGCTTAAGGCTCGCCGTTCGCTCATGAGTCGCGACGTTGCGTCCGCGACGCGGTATGCGAACGAAGCTCAGGCGCTCAATGCGACGTACACTTCTGCAAGCGACAGGCCGGAATACGTTTTCCCGCTGATCGAGCAATACAAGCGGATCAGTGAAACTGCGAACGCGCAGGGTATGACCGAATCGGTCAAGCGCGATCTCGCGAAAAACTACCTCGAGCAGGCTGAAGCGCTACGCCGTTGCCAGGATCTCGATTCTGCCGACGCGCTCGTCGCTGAAGCTCGCAATCTTAACGTCTCGTTCGACGTTGCGACCGTCAACCGCAAGATGGACGTCGATGCGGTCGCGGCTCGAATCGCAGACGATCGCCTCGCTTCCAGTAGCGCTTCGGCTCTTGATTCCGCGCCGCTCACTGGCCTTTCCGAAGCCACCAAACGTCAGGTCGTCGCGATTCAGGCAAAGCTTCAGGAAGCTCGAAAGCTGGTTGCCAACGGTCAGGTCGAACGCGCCGAAGCGATGGTTCGAGAAATCCAGAGCATGGGCGTTCCTGAGAACGCGTTTGCAGGAGGCGACTCTCCCTCCGCGTTCCTTCGCGATCTGGCGGTCGAGCGCTCTCGCGCCAATAACGTTCGTCAGGTCCAGGCTACCGTTCCCGGTATCTCTGAAGGCGAAAGCGCCGGCTACCTCTATGTTCAGGAAGCTGACGACGCGGCCGCCAAGGGCAATGTCAATCTCGCTCTTACCAACTACCGCGACGCGCTTCGATACTCCGCCGAGCTCGATCAGGCGACGATTCGTCACATCAACGATTCGATTGCCAAACTGAACAACCCGGTTGCGAGCATGCCGGAAGTCGCCGTCTCCAAGACGGGCGTCAATCTTGACCAGAGTCCGGAAGCCATTCAGGGCGACGTCGCCGCCTTCATTGCGAAGCAGAATCAGGTTCGCGAGACGCAGCCCAAGGAAGCGCTTGCCGATCTCAAGCAGCTTCGCACGGAAATTGAGGAGTCTCAACTTGACGCGTCGCTCAAGGCTCACTTCTCCTACGCCGTCGATATGGCGATCGGCGACGCCGAGAACTTCATCGACGCGAACGGCGCGCGCATTGCCAACGAAACGCACAATAAGGAAGTTGCAGACTACGTCATGCAGAAGCGTCAGGACGAGCTCGATATGCAGAATCGTCTTGCTCAGGACACTGAGAAGTTCAACGACCTTATGGAAGAAGGACGCTACGAGGAAGCGCTCGTTCTCGCCAAGAAATGCCGCGATTACTCCCATAACTCCGTCGTGGCGATCCAGATGATCCAGAAGGCTCAGTACGGCGGACAGGTCGCCTTCAACGAACAGCTCAAAGAGACGAAGAACGAGCGCGTTCTCAAGTCCCTTAACGACGTTGAAAACTCTGCTTACTCTCTCGTCGACGACGACAATCCGCTTGTCTTCAATCAGAAGATCTGGCAACGCGTTCAGGGACGTCAGAGTTCCAATCCTGGCGAAACGCGCTCCGAAGCCGACCTCGAGATCCTTCGCAAGCTCGACATGCAGATCTCGCTGCCCTTCGACCAGCCCACGCCTCTTGACGTCGTTGTCGATTTCATTCGCAAGAACACGGGCGTCAACATCATGGTTGACGAAGCCGCGCTCAGCGAAGTCGGCGCCACCTCCGACGTCAGCCTCGTGACCAATCTCCAGAACATCACGCTTAAGAACTACCTCAAGCACGCTCTGGCGCCTTATAACCTCTCCTACATCGTAGAGGACGAAGTACTCACGATCACGGGCGCCAACAAGCGCTCCAGCAAAGCGGTCACGAAGTACTATCCCGTCGCCGACCTCGTCATCGGCGTTCCGGACTTCAACAACACGGTCGCGCCACTCTCGATGGAAGCGAGCTATAATCGCGCTTACCAGCAGGCGGCTAACCGCGGCGTTCACGGTTCCGGCTCCACGATTACCGGTTTGAACAACAGCGTCTTCGGCGGGAACTCCACGCTCCTCTCCCCGAACATCACCGCTCAGATTCAGGCTAACAACGGCGCTTCCCCCATCGCGACGGGTCAGGGCGGCGGCATGAACGACCCAAGCGAACTGATCGCCCTCATCACGTCCGTCGTCGACCCTGAAAGCTGGGAGACGCTGAACTCTGAGCCTCAGTTCTTCAGACTTAACAACACCCTTGCAATTCGCCAGACGGAAGAGAACCACGAAGAGATTCGTGAACTCCTCGAAAAGCTTCGCGCGCTGAACGATCTGCAGGTTGCCGTCGAGGTTCGCTTCATCACGATCAGCGACGAATACTTCGAAAAGATCGGCGTCAACATGAACCTCTCGTTCAAGGCGTCCGACGCTGCCAACTCGAGCATTGACGAAGACTACGACACGCTGACCCCGACGAGAAAGGGCGTCTATGGCATCTATGACGGCAGCGCCACAGGCAAGCCGTTCACCGACAACCTGAACGTCAACTTCTCGCAGAACAGCTACGGTCTCGCCGTCCCGCAGTTCGGCAACTACGATCCGTCCGTCGGTGCTCAGCTCGGTTTCGCGATCCTCAGCGACATTGAATCCTACTTCTTCGTCTCCGCTGCGGAATCCGACAGTCGAACCAACGTCCTTCAGGCTCCGAAAGTCACCATGTTCAACGGCCAGACCGCGAGCATCAACGACTCCACGAGCGTCCCGTATGTCAGCACGGTTATCCCGGTCGTCGGCGACTTCGCCGTCGCGCAGCAGCCTGTTATCACGATCATCAACGAAGGTCAGTTCATGACCGTTCAGGCGACCGCTTCTCCTGACCGCAAGTACGTTCGTATGACGGTTGTTCCGTTCTTCAGCAAGATCACCGACAACGACCGAACCTACAAGTTCGAAGGCACCGACTCCGTCGCCACGAACAACACTTCTGCCAGCAAGGGAAGCAGTCTGCTCGAAAGCATCACGGACGAACGGACCTCCAACTCCGGTTCGCAGGTGGTCAGCCAGGGCACGACGATTCAGGAACCGATCACGTCCTCCTTCTCCGTCTACACGACGGTCAACGTTCCTGACGGCGGAACCGCGCTCCTCGGCGGCATCAAGCGCCTCAGCGAAGGTCGTAATGAAGGCGGCGTCCCGATCCTGAGCAAGATCCCCTACATCAAACGGCTCTTCTCCAACAGCGCGATCGGTCGTGAAACCACGAGCATGCTCATGACGGTCACCCCGCGCATCATCATCCAGGAAGAAGAAGAGGAATTCGCCACCGGCCTCAACGCCGCCAAGTGACCCTCTCTTCCCTAACGAGAAAGCAATAACCAGAAAGACGATCGGTTGCATCAGCCGGTCGTCTTTTTTTTATTCTGACGTCTCACAACGGCGTTCGCGTTTCCTGAAACCTCTTGCCGAGATTCGCATTATTGGCTATAGTCCCGTCAGAAGGGAAACGCTCAATGAACAAACATCTCGTCGATACGCTGTTCGCGCTTCTGACGTCGTATATCGTCGTAGCCGGCGCATGCTTGCAGGCCTGGGGAGAGGAACCGGATAAACCTACTGGCTTTACCGGATATCTGCTTGATTCACGCGGTCTGGAAGAGGAGAACAACGATTCGATCTGGAAGGAAGACTTCGAGTCGCCCGGCGTGAGTTGGCGCTACCTTTATCAGAGCGGTTCCGTCGCCGTCGAGAAGCATTGTCGCACTAAAGATTTTGCCTGTCAGGGGCGGCAGGCAGAATTTCTTCGTTATGAGGTCGAAGAACCCGGAGTCGTTATTTTTGCGCATTATGTCGACTATCCTAACGTTTATAGCGACACCTCCCCTTCTCTCTGGGTCCGTTCCGATCGTCCCGGCGTCTCGCTTGCGGCGCTCGTCGTTTTTCCCAAAACGCGCCGTCCTGACAATGGTCAACCTCTCATGGCGGTCGTTCCGGGCTCGTCTTATCAAAAACCAGGCGAATGGCAAAAACTCGAATTTACCCCAGGTTTGGAAAAAGCGCTGGAGAAAACCGTTCAGTCGATTCGCGGTGAAAATAAAATTCCCGTTAGCGTTGAATGCGCTTACGTACGGCAGCTCCTGCTTGTTTCCGAAACGCGCGTCGGGCGATATTCCCTATGGGTCGACGATCTTGAAATCAAAGAACATCTTGCCCCAACGATCGAGTCGCTCCGTGAGTGGGAGCGCGATTCAACGTTCGCGCCCATTAATCTTCTCAGCGCTCGTCTTCAACTTTCAAACACGCCAATCTTCGGACAAGACGAATACGGCGATTCAGACAGCTATGGCAAAGAGCCGTTCGGAATCGACCAGGAAAAGGTCAAACAGAAAATCAGGCGTAAGCTTGATTTCGTCGCCGACCAATTTTCGGTCGCGACGAAAGAAGAAAGCGCGCAGTCTTTTTCAACGCCAGAACCACAAACGACCTTTGACGCCGCGTCGTTCTTTCTTAAGTCCGCAGACGGGGGACGTCCTCTATCGATCGACCAGATGTTCGCCAACAGCGGAACAAAGCGCGATTTCCGAAACGACTTCGTCGGTCAGGCCAGCTTTATGGACGGCGCTCGCGAAACTGGGCGAGTCTCAAGCGCGGCGTTTGACGCGTCGGTCTTGCCCCCTCAAGAGCACGCGGCGAAGTCGGAACCGTCGGCGAACGCGGAGATCGTCGTGGGAAGCGGCACCCTCAGTAATCCCGAATACGCCATAACCGAATCCTTCAAACGCAGCGACGATCGTCTCGTCGCCGACGCGCATTTCAGCTCCGGCGTCCTCAAGACAGACGACGAACAGACCGTCTATATGATCAGGGCGATCGAATACCGCAAAGAACCCTTTGCGTTCCTCAAGCAGTTAGGCTTCAACGCGGTCTGGCTTTCCGGCGTTCCGTCGGCAAGACAGCTTCAAGAAGCGCAGGAAGCGGGAATATGGCTGATCGCCGAACCGCCCTATGCTTCCGGAGTCGTTACGGAAGAGGATCTGAAAGCGGCCGCCGAAGCGCTCAAGAAAGAACGCGAAGCCGCGCAGAATGCAAACACTGTTCAGAACGTCGCCACGTCCCGTTCAGACGAGACGCTACGCGTTGCCAACACGGCGGGACAAAGCGAGTCGGGGGAACGTTTCGGCGGCCAACCGGTCAATTCTGCATACGATCCGGTGCTACTCTGGAATCTCGGAAGCGAATTAAGAATAGAAAACGTCGCGGCGCTGCAGAAAACAGCGACCGAGCTCCGCGCGCTCGACCCGCGAAAGCGACCGACAATCGGTTCGGTTCTCAGCGGCGTCGACGAATACTCGCGCGAAGGTCGCCTCGACGCGCTCATGCTTACTCGAGAACCTCTGTTGTCGTCGCTCGACCTTAACGACTACGGCGAATGGCTCATTAAATATCAGAACCTCAGCACGAATAGTCGCGCCGTCTTCTGGAACAGAATTCAAACGCAACCAACTTATTCGGCGACGTTGCAACGCCAGTTCTTCGGCATGGCCGACGAAACACCCGGCGTCGTTTCCTATGAACAAATGCGTCAGATGGTTCGTCTTTCCATGCGCGCTGGATGCAGAGGTTTCCTCTTCAGTTCACAATCGCCGCTCAATGCAAAAGACCATAAGACACAGTATCGCGCGGCGGCGCTCGAATCGATCAATCTCGAACTGCAACTGATCGCTCCATGGGTAACGTTTGGCAAAACGCGTCAGGATCTCGTGTCGACGTCGGAACCCTCGTTCAAAGGGCTCGTCTCAAAGTCGACGCGCTCGCTGCTCTTCGTTCCGATCTCGACCGAACCCAACAACCAGTATGTAATGGGACAGGACGCGTGCAACAACCTCACGGCAACGGTTCCGACCCCCGAAAACTACACGCCCGACCTTCTCACGCCAGGGGCGCTGCGGAAGATCGTCTCGCGACGACGCGCGGGAGGTTGTCGATTCACGCTCGACGAAGCCAGCATGAATTCGCTCCTCTTTTTCACGCAGTCTGACTCCGTGAGCCAAAAGGTCTCGGAACGCGCGCCCGCCTATGGCGCAAGACTTGCCAAACTGGCGATCAGTCTCGCACGCAAACGACTCGACCTTTACGAAGAAACGGTCTATTCGCTTCGGTATGTCGAGGAACACGGGTATTTCCCCAAGTCGGCGCCACGAGCGCCGGCGCTTGGCGAAGTCGTCGAACGCATTGCCGATCAGATCGACGAAGCGGAGGTTTACCTCCAGCGTCGCGACGCCTCGCAGGCGTATCTGACGGCGGAACGCGCGACTCGGGAGATACGCAAGGTCGAACGCGAATTCTGGACGGCGGCGACCCGAAACGAGATCGCGCGACCCGTTACGCCGCTTTCAACGACGTTTTACGACATGCCCGCCTATCTTGAGCTCTATGAGAAATTACTCTCCGGCAAACTCCACGCAACGGGCGGCAACCTGATAGTCGGCGGCGATATGGAGGATCAAAAGACCTGGCTCAGCGGCGGATGGCGTATCTTCGAGGAAAAGAACTCCGTTCTGACCAGCTCCTCGGAGTTAGCGCCATACGAACCGACTCAAGAAGAGCTCGATAGCGGCGCCAAGCGTCCAAATGGTCGCGCGCTCAGAATTCTGGTCGGTCCCAAAACGGGCTATGAAAACAGAATCCCTCAGCAAATGGAGATTCCCACTCTCAGCGTTGAAACGGAGTTCAACACGCAAATGGGACAGATTATCTGCTTTCAGGGTTGGATCAAAATACCCAACGATCTGACCAACTCCGTGGACGGAATCGAGATTTACGACGATCTCGGCGGCAAAGGACTTGCATTGCGTTTTAGGAAAGCGATTGGATGGACGCGCTTCGCTTTCTACCGGCTTGCGACCAACACGGGTCCGATGCGCATTCGGTTCGACGTCTCTGGCGCGGGCGAAATCTGGCTCGACGAAATCGCCGCGTACGTCGTCGGGACCATCGATAAAGCGGCAAACTGATCGGACGCTTTCTTACTGCGCCGACCTGTTCCCAGACGAGGACGCTCGTGTTGCAACGCGCGTCCTATTTCTTTTCTCAAGGCGCTCTATTAAAATACACAGGTTAAAGAAACTTTTCTCTAAAAAACGATTTTAAGAAAATTTTCACTTTTACTGATTTCAAAAAATTTTCTGTTCGATAAAGGGTATAGCGACGGAAAAGACCGTTTATAAGTCCGTTCTATATCAGATTTGAGTCTGAAAAGAACCAAAAACCAGACGGCCGACGTCAAGAAAAATGCGGCGTCTGAATTCCTGAACAAGCCATTAGGCAACGCCAGGTCGACGCAACGTCTGTCAGTGAAACATACCCAAACCTTTCGCGAGGTCTATCATGAATAAGTCTGTCAAAACCACGTTAGCGGCGACTGCCGCCCTTTTCCTTCTGAGTTGCGCCTCCGCGTCCTTCGCGCAGTACGGCGCCTGTGAACCGGCCTGCGACGTTCCGGCCGTCGAAGCCTGCGCTCCGACGTGCGAAGCCCCGACGTGCGACGTTCCCTCCTGCGCGCCCTCTTGCCTGCCAAACGACGGATATTGCCCTCAGTACGCCAATAGCTACGGCGGCGTCTGCAACCTCGTCGACGACGTCGCGCGCGTCGCCGTCTCGCCCTTCCGCTGGATCGCCGAAGCCTTCACCGAGGGAATCTATCCAGACTGCGGATGCGCGCCCAGACCTCCGAAGACCAACTGCAATCCCTGCAACATTTGCGGCGATTACGTCGGTGGATGCAACGACGGCTCTTGCGGCGCGAATTACTGCAACCCCTGCGCAGGAAACTACGGAGCAGGACAGCTCACATACGCCGAAACACAGGGCGGTTACCCTGTGCAAAGCTACAACTCGCCCAGCGTGTACGACGTTGAGTCATACGACTCCTCGCCAACTCGCGGCAACTACAGCTCCGCCAATCCTTTCAGCATGGACGCCAGCTTTACTCAGACTCTGCGCAACGTTTTCGGAACACAGCGTCCCGCTAACGCCAGCTTCGCCAACGCTCGCACGAACCAGATCATGAACGTCCAGCCGAACGTCTTCGCCAACGCCCAGCCGAACGTCTTCGCCAACGCCCAGCCGAATCAGATTGGCAGCGTTCAGCCGAATTCCGTCCGTCCAGTCAACTACGAGCGTCGTCCTGTCCAAATGCAGGATATTCGTCAGGCTCAGAACGACCGCGCCATGCCCCAGCCAAACGCCAGACAGTTGCGCGAGCTCCAGAACAAGCAGAACGTCCGGATCGTCGCCGTCACGCCCGAAACGAACGCCGCTCCCACTGCCAAAACTTTTGGCAAAACGCGAGCTATCAAGTGAAAACAGGCGTTGTTAGCCGCCGCAAACCGCGATAAAACTGGAAGACAAGGGAAATCTTATCTTGTAAAGCATTTAAAAATTGATTATGCTCCGCGAAGCGTGGGCAGAGTTCTAGCGTCAAAGTCCTTCGGTTCACGCCGAAGGACTTTTTTGTTTTTGAACAAGGGCTGACGCGCGCTTTTTATCCGCACATCAGCGGATTCGCTCATAAGGAGTGTTTGCGAAACCAAAACGATTCGATTTGAATATAGATTCGTTAGAAGGAAGGAGTTAGCTAATGCTTTTGCCAGGATCCATCTTATCGCGTCTCGCCGGCGCGGGACGTCTTGCCGCGTTCGTCGGCGTTCTCGTCGCGTGCGCCGGGGTCTACGCACAGAAACCAGAACAAATACTCAGTCGGGTTCCGGGTCAGGCAGACGTCGACGTCGACTATCCGGCCGACGCGGACGTTGACAAGTGCGTGACAAAGCCGTTCAGAGAACAGGGCTATACGGGAATCGCCCTCTACGCGCCTGACGGGACCACGCTTCTGCGAGTCTGGGCCGCGCCGGCGCCAAAATCAGGTCAAAAGGCGTCCGTCGAGCAGATTCGTTTCTATAAGAACGGGATTGAAGTCTACCGAGACGTTCTTGGTAAGGAAGCGCGTTGGTTCAATACCGGCGGTTCTCGTCGCGGGGTTCTCGGAGCGGACAAAAAGACGATCGAATCCTGGAGCGTAATCTCTCCTCAGGAAGCGACGCAGGAAGCCGTCGCCGCGCTTAAAACGAACGACTTCGCACGCTATCAGCGCGTCGCGCTCTCCGCGAAAGACTTTGCGTCTCTCGGGCTTTCCGGGCCTGTCGCGTCCGAAATTCAGAAACAAATCCAGAGCGTAACGCCAGACGCGTTCTCTAAGCTTGCTCAGACGCTCAATATTCCCGAAGACGCGAAATGGGGCGCGCTCAATTCCGGTTGTCCGGCGACTATCCCCGCGGGCGAAAATCTCGCCAACGATATTGAAGCGTACTACAACGTAACGATTATCGTCATGAAGCGCGGCGAAACCGCGCAGAGTCAGGATCTTTACGTAGGGGATCTCGTTAAAGTCGGCGACGCGTGGAAGCTTGTTGGACTCCCAGTTGGCGAACCGTTTGGTCAGGCGACGGGCGCCGTTTCAGCGTCTTCCGTTCTTCTCCCGACCGAAGGAGCCGCGACGGCCGTCTCCGAGACCGGCGACGTTGGCGAAATGGGTTCGGCGCTCACAGACGCGTATCGTAAACTCGAATCGGCGACGCCTCAAAACTACCCGGCGCTGTGCGATCAGACGGTCGAGCTCCTGCTGAACCTCGCCGCGAGCAATCCTCAGGAAACGGACAACATGCTGTCTCAGGCGGTCGACGTGGTCTTCACAGGAATCCAGTCAGGGATGTATCCCAACGGCGTAGAAAAGCTCGCCAGCCTCGCCGAGAAGATCAACGAATCCGGCAGTAACGAAACCAAAGCGCGCGTTCGCCAGCGTCAGATCACGGCTGAATTCTACACGATCGCGCAGAGTCAGCCTCAGCCCAAGCCGTCGGAACTTTCCAAGGCGCAGGATAAGTACACGGAAGACCTGACGGCGTTTGCCGAAGAATTCGCCGGCACCGCCGCGGGCGCGGAGGCTGCTATGAGCCTCGCGCTTGATCAGGAATACCTTCTCGAAAACGACGCCGCGATCAATTACTATCAGCAGGTCGCCAAAAACGCTGGGACGTCCAACCTTGGTCGCAAAGCGCAAGGCGCCGTGGCTCGTCTTCAGATGGAAGGCAAGCCCTTCAACGCTCCCAAGCTTACGTACGTCGACGGTTCTCCCGTCAACTTTAGCGTCCCTGGCAAACCGACGATCGTTTTCTTCTGGGGAAGCTGGGATCAGGAGAGCGTCGACAAGGTCAAGCAGGTCGCCGCGCAGGCTAACGTCGTCGGAATCAACGTCGACTCCGCGCCTGACCAGGGAACCGCGAAGGAATATTTCCAGCAGATTGTCCGCGGCGTTCCGTGGAAGAACGTCTGCGATCCTAACGGTCTCGACGGCGAAGCGGCAGTCGCGTTCGGAGTCCAGACCGCGCCGTGGATCATCCTGATCGGCAAGGACGGCGTCGTCGTTCGTTCCAACATCGCCAATCTCGACGAGCTGGCCGACGTGCTCAAGGAACTCAAATGAGTTGATACGAAACAATCTTAAAAAGACGACGCGGCGGACGGGGGATTCTTCTCTTCGTCCGCCGATTTTATTTTGTATGTTCCCAAAGAGGCGTGTTGGGAGAAAAATAAAAAGGCGTATTGACGCAAAGAGAAACGTCGATAAAATGAGAAAGTCGTTTGTTTCGGCAGGCGATTCGGTTACTGCGGCGCGGAAAATCCCGTATCCGCCAATGAAAAGTCGCATTGATCGCGCGGGGCGTAGCTCAGCCTGGCTAGAGCGCTACGTTCGGGACGTAGAGGTCGCACGTTCAAATCGTGTCGCCCCGACTCCTCTCAGAGGCCTTGGTTTCTGGAGATTTCCCGAGGGCTTGCGGTCTTCCGCAGGCGTCTGTTTTGCCGGGGCGTAGCTCAGCCTGGCTAGAGCGCTACGTTCGGGACGTAGAGGTCGCACGTTCAAATCGTGTCGCCCCGACTTAACCGCGACTTGTCGCGGTTTTTTTGTTTCTTGCCGACACGTTCGTTTTCTGTCGCTCGTCGTTACGCCCTTGACCATCACGAGCGTTTTGAGATAATTACTGGCGTTTTCAGCGACGTTTTGCCGCGAAGCCGCGTCGCGCGTTTGTTTCGACCCTCAGAGGTTTTTTCATGAAAGATCGTACGCTTTACGACAATCCGTTAATTGAACGTTATGCGTCGCGCGAGATGTGCGCGCAATTTGGCCCTCAAAAGAAGTTCTCGACCTGGCGCAGACTCTGGGTCGCGCTCGCAGAAGCCGAACACGAACTCGGTCTGCCGGTCGCGCAGGATCAGATTGACGAGCTTAAAGCTCACGTCGACGATATCGATTTCGAAGTCGCCGCAGCGTACGAAAAGAAGCTCCGACACGACGTCATGGCGCACGTCCATACCTACGGCGACGTTTGTCCGAACGCGCGCGCGATCATTCACCTCGGCGCAACCAGTTGCTTTGTCACCGACAACGGCGACTGCATCATCTACCGCGAAGCGTTGCGGATGGTGCGCGACCGACTCGTTACCGTCATTGATCGGCTCGCTAAGTTTGCGGAAGAATATCGAGCCTTGCCCTGTCTGGGTCTGACTCACCTTCAGCCGGCGCAGCCCACGACCGTCGGCAAGCGCGCGACGCTCTGGACCTACGATCTTGCGACAGACCTCGAAGATCTCGAATTTCGTCTTTCCAAAATGAAGACGCTCGGCAACAAGGGCACGACCGGCACTCAGGCGAGCTTCCTGAAGCTTTTCGACGGCGATCACGCCAAGGTTCGCGAGCTTGAAAAGCGCGTCTGCAATAAAATCGGGTTTGACCGTCCTTTCGCCGTCACGGGCCAGACCTATCCTCGCAAGCTCGACGCTCAGATTCTCGACGTTCTTTCGCGAATTGCTCAGAGCGCTCACAAGTTCGGAACCGACCTGCGCATCCTTGCGCATAAAAAAGAGCTGGAAGAGCCCTTTGAAAAGAATCAAATCGGGTCGAGCGCAATGGCGTACAAACGCAATCCCATGCG
>CACYBR010000172.1 GCA_902772705.1 uncultured Planctomycetota bacterium | reverse complement strand
CGTCGTCCTCGGCATGGACGCGGACAGAAGCTACGACGCGGCGTGGTTCGATCCGCGAACCGGGGAAACGATCGAAATCGGCGAGATACGCGCGGACGATCAGGGAACGTGGCACGCGCCGGAGAAACCTGCCGCAGAGGATTACGCGCTGGTTTTGAAGAAGAAATAAGACGAAGCGTTTTTTAACGGTGGAAATCCGTTCCCATGACGATAACAAACCGACGTTTCCCTTTCGGAGACGACGGCTCCAGAAAGTCGCGCCGATCATAGCGTCATGGCTGATTCGCATATTTCCATAACGCCTCGTGCGCCGTGAAATACACGCCGGCGCCGAGGCGGAAACGACCGGCGATTTTTAAACAAGGTTCAAGACAACTTTAATGAGATTTTCGTAGTTCTTTGAGGAGTATTCTGTATAAGTCTTCACTTCGATGATTGTATCGAAATTCGCATTCTTTACAAATGCAGATAGAAGGTCTTTTTGGATGGAACATGACAAACCAAAGAGCAGAGGCAATGATGAAGATCAAAGCGCTCAACAAGTTTACGCTCAAAAAATGACGCTTTTGACTTAAATGTCTTTATTCAACAAAGCCCAACCATTGGTACAATAATATTCGTTTTGGAACCTTAAAGCGTTGAAGACGTTGACAAGGAGAGCGTCGTCATGTTGCTTCAGTTTTCGGTTGAGAATTTCCGTTCGATTAAAGAGAAGGTCGTTTTTTCGCTCGAGGCGTCGAGTGATAAGGCGCATCCAGATAACGTGGCCATGGTTGGAACGGAGCGCGTACTGAAAGGAGCCGCCGTTTTCGGAGCCAACGCCGCTGGCAAGAGCAATTTGTTCAAAGCTCTTACCGCCGCGATAATGACGGTCCGAACGTCTAATGTCCGACAAATTGGGGAACAGCTGAGTTATATCTATCCTTTCGCTTTCGATAAGACGTCCGCTGAGAAACCGACTTCCTTTGAATTTGTGTTCTTACATGAAGGGCTCAAATACGTCTATGGCTTTTCCGCCACGCGAGATAAAGTCGTAACAGAGTATCTCTATGTCTACAAGTCCTCTAAGGCGACGACTGTCTTTAAACGCGACGAATTCGCCAGAGAGAAGTATCGCTTTACAAATCAGAGCTTGAAAAAACAGCTCGAACCTCTTGTTGAACGAAACACCGACAACAAGTTGTTTCTTGCAACGTCGGCGATGTGGAACTGTGAAGAAACAAAAGCTCCCATGATGTGGTTCATGCAGGGCGTCAATACGTTTGACCAGCGCTACGGGGCGCCTCTTCCTTCCGCAGGTCAGATGTTCGAAGAGGATACGGACGGCTCGTTGCGGCGTTTCATGAAGAATATTCTGCGAGTGGCAGATATTAACATTTCCGATTACGAGTTCAAAAGCTTCGATAAGTTGGAGCAGGAAATCAATATGCCGGGACGATTTCAGAACGTCCGGCTTCTTCAAAAGGAGCTTTCCATCAGGACGATCCACGACGTCGTCGACGAGAACGGCGAGACCGTTCAGTACAAGCTCGATCTGAGTGAAGAATCACGGGGCGCTCAGAATCTGTTCTTTTTCAGTCCGTTTTTTCAGAAAGCTCTGCTTACCGGCGAAACGCTCTTTATCGACGAGTTTGACGCGGGACTTCATCCGACGCTTGTTCTGTTTCTTTTTAACCTGTTTAACAACCCGGATGTAAACAAATCTAACGCGCAGCTGATTATCTCGTCCCATACAATCGCTTTGCTCGATTTACAGGAACTGAGACGCGACCAGATATATTTCATGAGCAAGGACCAGAATACTGGAGCTTCCGAGCTTTACTCGCTCGACGAGTTTTCGCCCAGAACCAGAGAGGATATTTGTAAGGCGTATATGCTGGGTCGATATGGAGCGGTCCCCTTTGTGGGCGAAGGAGCGGGACTATGGGAGTAGGATATAAGAAAAAGCTGAGAGGCGTCGCCTCCCGTAAACGCGCTTCTTTTATCTTTGTTTCCGCCGAGGGCAAAAACAAGACCGAAACAAATTACCTTCGCGGCTTTAGCAATAGGAACTTCGTGTTTCGGTTCGTTTCAAGCGGGAAGACTGATCCGGTAAAAATGTCGCAGGAACTGGTCCGAAAAATGGAAGCAGACGGATTCGACCGACAGTCTGGCGATCTTGCTTACTGTCTTATCGACGGCGACAACGCGTCCTATAAAAACAAGCAAATCAAACAAGCGGACGCCGTTGCAAAGAAACACGGCTTTCAGGTTATTCTTTCCAATCCTTGTTTTGAAGTGTGGTTTCTTTGCCACTTTAGCGGTTCCACGAAACAGTTTAACAATAGCGACGAAGTGATCGACGAACTGAAAAAGTATCTTCCAGATTACTCTAAGTCCCTCGGCAATATGAAGACGAACCTTTCGGGTAAGATTTCAACCGCTATTAACAACGCCAAAAGCCTCCGAGAGTGGAACTTGAATCTCCACAGAAAGGAACATACGGTCGAATTTCAGCCCAGCACGGAAGTCTATATAATCGTTGAAGAACTTCTGAAGAGCGCGAAGTGAGAATGAGCGTGGCTTAAAATCGATAGTCGCTTCTCGTAGACGTCAAAAGTGATTTTAGTCTGCCGCCGCCGCGCTCAAAACAGGCGCGGCGGTTTTAATAACAACGATTATTTCTCGGATTTAGCGATCGTTTTCTTCAAAAGACTTGAATCTCGTCAGCTTGCCGCGTAGAATGGGGCAAAGTTGTCCGTCGGTGAGTTGTGTGCGTACCAGGGATAGCGCGTCGCGCGCTTGTCATGGGAACGCGCCCGGCGCAAACCTTCGGGGGGGGCGTCAAAAGTTCGCCGATTGTTTTTCATTTTTTCGCCTTGTTTCAGGAGGAATGTCGGAAAATGTCGAACGACGACGCCGCACTTTTCATATCAACTTTCCCTCTCTGGTTTGTTTTATTTGGCGCGACGGCGGTTTTCCTTTTTAGTCCGTTATACAGCCCGCTCTTGATTTTCTTTTTTTTAAAATCAAAAAAATGGTTCTGTCGCTTAATGACAGCCCTTCTTATATTTACCGCTATATGTTTTGCACGTTTCAATTTCATTCTCTTGTCTTACGATCGTGTCGTTGATCATGGCACATATGTCCTATTTGGAATAGGGCTGTTGTTTTTATTGATCTTAATATCTTTGATCAAAATTCGAACCATTGGGAAAAATTGGCCGATTATTATTTTGATATTTACCAATCTCCTATTGTCATGTTACCCGCTCT
>CACYBR010000171.1 GCA_902772705.1 uncultured Planctomycetota bacterium | reverse complement strand
GACGTTCACGAGGTTCATGATTGTGAAGATAATCGTCGCGGCGGTTACGCCGACGACGCTGATCTGCCCCGCGAGTCGTGAGAGCTTCTGCACGAGGGGCGTTTCAGATTCGTCGAGCGCGGCGGATTCGAGCGCGTCGGCGATTTTGCCCATTTCGGTCGCGTCGCCGACCGCGGTCACGAGAAAGCGCGCGCGTCCGTCGGAAACGGTCGCGCCGCGAGGGACGAACGCGTCGGAACCAAGGGACGCGTCTTTCCGAAGTTCGTCGTCTTTCCATGCGGCGCTCGTCGCGCTTTTTCGAACCGGTACTGATTCGCCAGTGAACGCCGACTGATCGACGAAGAGGCCGGAGACCTGCAGAAGCGTGCCGTCCGCGGGAATCTTGTCGCCCGACTCGATCTCGACGACGTCGCCGACAACGACGTCTCCAATATGGAGCTCAGCGAGCTGACCGTCGCGAACGACCCTGATCGGAATGTCGTCTCGGATCTTATTGAGCGCCTCGAATTCCTTAGCGCTTTTGCGCTCGCTGAAGAATCCGACGAGCGTAGCGAGTCCAACCGCGATAAAGACGCCGATCGAGTCGACGAAGCTCGCGTCGGCGTTGTGGAGCGCGTAACGTTCGATCGCCGTGACCATCAGAGATAGAGCGGCGGCGGCGAGGAGAATCTTGATCGTGGGGTCGTCAAAGCCCTCGAGCAGGTCCTGCCACCATGGATTTCGCGCCGGCGGCGTTAATTCGTTGCGACCGTGCTTCTCTCTCGACGCGGCGGCCTGCTCCGTCGTTAAACCGGTTTCGATCGAATAATGGACGCCAGAAAACTCGATCTCCTGATCTTGTTTGTTTATCATGGAACAGCCCCCTTTCAGGCCCCAAAAAACGACGCGTTATTATGCGAATTGGACTACAAGCGTGATAAAGCGCCGACAACGCGTTGTTAACCGCGAATCGTCGCGTCGCTTCCGAAGGACGTCGGACGCGAGTTGGCGATTATCCGAGCGAACCGCGAATTCCGCCGGTATGCGATCCGAACATTGAGCATTTCTGACCGCATGAAGGGCAGGTGAAGACGCTCTCGCGATTTTGCAAACACGACATGGCGCCGCATTCGCAGTGGAAAACATAGTAGGCGTCGCAGTATGGACAGCGAGATTCGTCGACGATGAGCTCGGACGGAATCTCGGGCGCGCCAGGATCGCCCTCGCTGAAGAAGTCCTTCTCCACCTTGAAGGTTCGCGGCGAGCTGTAGAATTTTCCGTTGTAGGTTAGTCGCACGAGATAGTGTCGGCGCGTTGTGGAACAGATCCTGTGAAAGAAAACGAATTTGGGACGCGCGGGATTTCTCGGGGGCGTCGCGTCGCCGTTTTCGACGCGCGCCACGCCTTTGGGAAGCGCGTTCTGAGGAAGAGCCGCGTCTTCTTCAAGTCCGCGACTTGCGGAGTTGACGCTTGCGCTGAGCCATACGAAAAGACGATTGAAGAGCTCTGGAAGCTCCTGTTCCGACTCCGCGTTGAGTTGAAAGACCTCGTCGGCCAGTTCCCTGAGGACCGCGAAGTCGACGTCGTCGCCGCATCCAATCGCGCAGACGTGGGCAGGACGCGGCGTCGTCGCCTTAAAGCGCGCGAGAGGACCGCGCCATTCGTCGGTCGGCGCGCCGTCGGTCAGGAAGAAGACGAGAGGGCGCCAGTCTCCTTTCTTCTCGGGCGTCGAGCGCATAACCTCGAGCGAGAGTCGCGTTCGAAGCGTTTCGATCGCCGCGCCGAGCGCCGTGCCGGGATGAATCGGCAGTTCAGGCGCGACGAATTCGCAGATATCCGTGAGGGGCGCGACGACGCGCGCGGTCGCGTCGAACGTTATGATCGAGAGCCAGACCGTTTCGAGCGCGTACGGATTCTTCCGCAGCGTTCCGAGCATTTTGGAGACTCCCTGCATGATAGAATCGTGCGCCTCGCCGAGCGTCGATTCCGACGTGTCGATTAGTAGATAGACGGGTAATCTTCGCATGGAAACATCCTTTGGTTCGTATTGTCAGCCAGTGGAACCGCTAATGGAGTCGAGAGCGACTCCTCCGCCGAGTCCTGCGACGTTATGACAGTTCGGGCACTCGACCTCGTCCGGGTACGGCGGTTTGATGCAAATAATGCAACCGCATCGCGGGCAAACCAGCGCGAGGAAACCGCCGCAGTGCGGACATATCGGGACGTCGGCGGTAATGAGCTCCGTCGGCACAGGCGCGGCGGCGCCAGCGCCATGGAATAGGAAGTTACCGTGCAACGGGAAGACGTTGGATGAACTGTAGCGTTTGCCGTCGTAGTTGAAGCGCAGGAGCATTTTTTTCTTTGTCTTCGTGCACATTGCGTGCATGAAGATTCGACTGGGATAGTCCTCGCGCCAGTTTGGCGTAAAATCGCGATCGAGCTTCCTGACGCCGTCGGGAAGCCGATCGACTTCGACGGGATTATCGTCGAAACCGCGACTTGCGGAGTTGACGCTTGCGCTG
>CACYBR010000170.1 GCA_902772705.1 uncultured Planctomycetota bacterium | reverse complement strand
CGGGTATTTTTTCGCGTTTTCCGGAGTATTAACTTTCTGGCCTTCCTTCAGAAACGGTCCTAACTGGCGTCAGATATAGTATTCGATTGGATCACGAGTTGGCGCCAGATTAAACAACTCAAGCGTTTTGTTCTGAATACTGGCGAAGGAGTCGCTGGCACGGTTGCGGAAATCACGTCCTTCGGGGACGTTGATCACGCACTTGACGCGGCCGGGGCTGGACGAGAGGATCACGATACGATCCGCAAGGTAGACTGCTTCGCCAATATCGTGCGTGACGAAGACGATAGTCGTTTTTTCCTCTTGAGATATTTTAAGAACGTCGTCCTGAAGTTTCATTCTCGTGATAGCGTCGAGCGCGCCGAAGGGTTCGTCCATAAAAACGAC
Source organism: uncultured Planctomycetota bacterium (assembly GCA_902772705.1). Classification (GTDB taxonomy): domain Bacteria; phylum Planctomycetota; class Planctomycetia; order Pirellulales; family Thermoguttaceae; genus RUG369. The sequence continues at coordinate 4,141 of CACYBR010000170.1, read as the reverse complement.
GTCCGGTTTAACCGCGAGCGCGCGCGCGATGGACGTCCGTTGCTGCATTCCTCCAGAGAGTTGGCGCGGATATGATTTTCTAAACGAAGAAAGTCCAACGAGTTCGACGTACTTTTCCGCGACGTCACGACGCTCTTTCTTCGAAAGTTTGGGATTCTGTTCGAGTCCGAGTTCGACGTTTCCGACGACTGTGCGCCAGGGAAGAAGCCCGTAGTTTTGGAAGATCATGACTCGTCTGGTCGAGGGACGCTTGACTTCGACCCCGTCGATTACGACGCTTCCTTCCGTGACTGGGACAAATCCCGCGATTGCGTTGAGAAGCGTGCTCTTGCCGCACCCGGACGCGCCGAGGATGCAGACAAACTCGCCCTTTTCGATCTTGAGCGACACGTCTTCGAAAGCGACAAACTTCTGCGCTCGAACGTTAAACGACGCCGTCGCGTGTGATATTTCAATATAGCTCATTCTTTGACGTCTCCCCAACTTTTCATCAGCGCTTTTTCCAGCGTTCCGAGAACGCCGTCAAGCGTCAGTCCGATAACGCCGATCACGACGATTGTCGCTAGCAGCGTGTCCGTTCGAAAATTATTGCGCGCGTCGACGATCATGTAACCCAATCCTGACTGAACGCCGTTCATTTCCCCTGCGGCGAGAAAAACCCACGCCGTTCCCAGCGCGAGATGAATTCCGCTGGCGATCTGTGGAAACGCCGCAGGAAGAATAATCTTCCACATAATCTGCGGCTGTCTGACGCCGAAGTTCCTTGCAACCTTGAAATAGACCGGGTCTATTTTGACGACTGCGGAAACAGTCGACAACAAAACCGGAAAGAACGTTGCGATAAAGACGACGAAAATCGCGGGCACGTCTCCGATTCCGAACCATAGCACGATAAAAGGAGCCCACGCCATAGGAGAAATAGGTCGCAACACCTGAACGATCGGATTCACGAATTGGAAAGCTCGAGGAAGAAGTCCGAGAAACAGTCCTGTCGTGACCGCAAGAATCGCGGAGGAAACATATCCGACGGCAAAGCGGCTCAGACTGGCGACGACGCCTCTAAGCAACGAACCGTCGGCGGACGTTTCGACGAGCGCGAGAGCGACACGCTTCGGGGAGGGGAAGAGCGCCGGACTGAAGCGGCTGACGCTATAGATCAGCTGCCAGATCAAAATCAGAACGACAAAGGAAACGATCGCGTTGCGCAATCCTTTAAGTTTAGTCATACGGTCTCCTTCCGTTCAGAATGAATTCTTAACGAAGTCTTCGTATTCTGGCGGGTTCTTGGAAAGATGATTTTCGAGAACGCGTTTACGGAGCGCTTCGTAGCTTTCCGGCGTGATTTTGAGATCAGAGAAGGATATCCACTCGAGGGAACGCGACAACACTTCGGCGTCTTGGTTCAAATATTTTTCCCCAAGCTCAATCGCACGTTCTGTCGTGAGTTTTTCTCCTGCGTCAAAATAGGCTTCCACGAGTTGCTTCGCGTCCTCATGACGTTTGTTGATAAAGCGGTCGTTGAGCACGAAAACGCAACATATGGATTCGGGCCAAAGCTCCGTCGAGGTAAAGAGCGTTTTGCCAACGCTCTCGCCATTGTCTTTTTTGATTGCGAACGCTTTTGCGCCGAACGGCTCGGCGACGCAGTATCCGGAGATCTGACCGCTTGCAAGCGCGGAGGGCATTTCCGGCGGCGCCAGCTCCACGACGTTGACGTCGTCGATCGATAAGTTCCCTTTTTTGAGCGCCTCGTTGAGAAGAATCCGATGCGTCGACTGACGGTGAGGAATTGCGAACGTCCCGCCTTTCAATTCTGCGGGGCTGTCGATTTCCGGCGACGTTACGAGGATGTTGCCGTCTTTGTGTCCGAGCGCGACCGCCGATATTTCAATCTCGTTTTGACGCGCGAGCATTGCGAGTTCGACAAGAACCGACGCTGCGTCGACCCTGCCCGTATTGAGCGCGTCCATGAGTTCGGGCCATGACCCGTAGCGAATCAGTTCGATCACGATCTCCGAGTCGGACGCGTCCAGTTCTTCTTTTTCCGCGAAGACTGGCAGCGCGTGCGTTATAGGCAGATAGGCGACCTTTACAACCCGTTTGCCGTCCGGCCTGACTCTGGTATCCCGACAACCGATTGTTGGGACCGAAAGACACAGCAGGAAGAGCGCAACGAGCGACGCCCGATTTTGAAGCTTCATCTTGTAGGATTTCCTTTCAGCGACGTTCTGGTTTCGTATTTCAGAGAGTTACGCTTGCGTTTGCGTCAGGACGCTGGATTGTCGGGAACAATCCATCCCAGTTTCTGTCGCTTTTCCCTCATGTCTGCGACGATCTTTTCCCCGAGCCGCTTTGGATCGACGTCCACGACCATGACGGAACCGAGGGTTTCGCGAGTTCCGTCCTTAAGAAACTCAAGAACATTCTGGGAGCCAAAGATCGGAGCCTCGACGCAGTGATAGGAGTTGACGCCAAGCAATCGAAATCCGAGCGCCGCGTCGATTCCTTTTTCATTTCCCCATTCGGGAGAAGAGAACGCGAAAGGCATTTCATTGATTTTCGCGTCGCAAGCGGCGGCCAGTTGAGCAAAGAAGCTGGACGAGCGCGTATTGTCAATACATTCGCCGACGTGCCAAACCGGCGGCAGATCAGGCGCGAGAAAATCTCGCAGCGAGGAGCCGGCGCGTAAACGTCCCGATTTGGCGCAGTATCCGAGCTTCATGAGCGGGTAAGACGCGCAACCGTTGGTAAGAAGAAGGACGTTGTTCTTGATGAGAACGTCGGCGACGTCGACGATCGCTCGTTCGTAAACGACCTTGGGATTGTTGCAACCGACCATATTGAGGACGCCAAGAATCCGACCGTCTTTGATCGCGTCGGCGATTGGCTGCATACTTCCGAACCGTCGATGCGCGTACTCGGGCGAGAATCCCACTTCCGCCTCGACTTCATAGGGCGGAATATAGACGGGGATTCCCCGACGATTTTCAAAGCTTTCAATCGCGCGCAAAACGATCTTTTTTGCGAGCTGTCGGGTCTCGCCGATATTCGAGTGACGATGGTCGTATTCGTAGCGTTCCGCGCCTGGCAATCTCGCCGACTCGCTCGTTGTGACGACCGTGGTTTTGAAGCATCGCGCCACGTCCATGATCGCGGGGAACACGTCTTGAACGTCCGCGACCCACAGGTCGAGCGCGCCAGTCCCCAGCACAAGTTCCGCAGAGACGGCGTTGCTCAGCGGAACGACGCCTTCGTAGCGGTACAGCGCGGCGAGTCCGGAACAACAGATTCCATAGAATCGGATTCCGAGCGCCCCTTTTTCCTTCGCAAGTTTAATGAATTCTTCCTCCTGACCAACCTTAACGATCTGGTTTACCAGAAGCGGGAGATGTCCGTGGACCGCAATATTGACATAGCCTTTTTTGAGCGCGCCGACATTGACTTTGGACGTTACGCGGTCTCCGACGCCAAAAAGGGAATCTGTCGCAATCGACGCTCCGACGACGCCTGAAAAAGTGAACGCCAGCCCGCAACGCAGGAATTGCTGAAGAACGCTTTTCCAGTCGCCGTCGGTCGCGCAGCCTGATTTATGGAGCGCTTCGAAAACTTCGTGATACGCGCTGACAGGGAGAATATCGAGTTCTTCCCAGACTTGTTGACGTTCGATAGGCGAAAAGGCGCGCAAGGTGCGATGCTCATCGGGCACGGCGCGTGACAGATCGTCGAGGAGCGCGTTGGCCAGTTCGACGGCCAGTTCATTAATGGACCGTCCTTTCGTTTCGATCTTGAGCGCCTTGCACGAGTCGACAATCTTCTGCTCGCCCATGATCGGGACGTCGAGCTTTCCTTCGCCGGCCCATTTAAGCGCAAGCATGACCTCGCGAGCGTGCATGCCGTGCTGAGCGACGCCAGCCGCGGCGGCGCGCAGGAGGTTGCGCGCGACGATCAGGTCGGCGTCGGCGCCGCAAACTCCGCGAGGCGATTTCGTTGTGACTCGGCATGGACCCATGTTGCAGATTTTGCAGCAAACGCCAGCGAGTCCGAAATTGCACTGTGGTTTCTGGCGGTCGAACCGATCGAACGTCGTGTCGAGTCCAAGCTGCTCGGCGCGCAGGATCATATCGCGGACAGCAGGGTCGGG
>CACYBR010000169.1 GCA_902772705.1 uncultured Planctomycetota bacterium | reverse complement strand
TTCAAGATGGACGTCGCCGGCGTGGCGCTGGCGACGACGATTTCCCAGTACGTATCGGCGTTCCTCGTCGTGCGGCTCCTCGTGAACGAGTCGGGAGTTTTTCACCTGGATCTGTCCAAAATCTGGCCGGAGCGCGGCGCGTCGCTCATGATTTTGAGAATAGGCGTTCCCGCCGGTTTTCAGGGGGTAGTCTTTTCTCTCTCGAACCTTGTGATTCAGTCGTCGATCAACGGATTCGGTCCCGTCGCGATGGCAGGCAGCGCGGCGGCACAGAATCTCGAAGGCTTTGTCTGGCTGACGATGAACGCCTTTACGCAGTGCGCGCTGACAATGATGAGTCAGAATCTCGGCGCGAAGAAATACAGCCGCTTAAATCGCGTTGCGTTGGTGAGTTGCGCGTGCGCGGCGGGTTCTGGTTTCATTCTGGGCAACCTCATAAATTGTTTCGGCGCGACCCTTCTTGGGATTTTTGATCAGCGAACCGAAGTGATCGAGGCGGGTATGGTTCGAGTCTTTTACGTTTGCGGTTTCTACTGGCTGTGCGGACTTATGGATTGTATTTGCGGGGCGGTTCGAGGCCTTGGGCATAATACGACGCCGACGGTCGTCTCGCTTTTGGGCGCGTGTGGAACGCGTATTGTTTGGATCTTGACGTTCTTTCAGATTCCGAAATATCATACCGAATCGGTTCTCTTCTGGTCCTATCCCGGTTCATGGACGCTCACACTCCTCGTGCATTTGGGATGCTATGTCGTGATGAGACGCGCGTTTCCCCGACATGACGAGGATCGTGGCGACGTCAGAGAAGCGTCCGGCTCCGTCGTTCAAAAGGCGTAGCGATCGCCGCGACTATACGCATATTTTGACAGCGCGCGGAACGCCCACGCTTCGGACCAGCGCATGTAAGGCGTTTTAATTACGCGTCTTCCCTTCTTTCTGAAGTAAAAGACGCCGCTTTTATGGTCGTACATGTTTTCAAACGTCCATCGCAGAACGCGATCAGTCAAATCGTCATAGTCTCTTTCCGACGCGAAGAAACAAATCGCTTCCGCAGGCGCGTGGATATCGACGAGATAAAGCTTGTCCGCGTAATATAGAGGCGTTCCGTCTTGGAGAAAGAAGCGTTCCGCGTAGAAACGCACGCCCTTTTCATAGTTTTCGCGCAGTTCCGGGACAAGACCGAGCGTCAGGACCCTTCTGAGCGCTTCGAGGTTGAAGCCCGTGTGGAACGAATCGACCCAGTTCTGCTCATGGCGCTGGGCGTAAAACCATGAACCGTCGTCATGCTGACAGCGCGCCGAGTAGCGCAGAGCGCACAACGCAGGATCGAGCGCTTCGGCACGTTCATAGTCAACCGCCAGCCGCGCGAGAAGACTCGCTCCGAGCAAGTTCGCGTTGTGGACAAAATTGCGGTCCAGAGGCGTGTAACTGAAGCAGAGTTCGTTGTCCCCGTTCGTCAGACGATTGAGATCGTTTAGAATGAAATCGGACGTCGCCAGCGCGGCGTCGAGCGTTTTCGGATCGCGGCTTATTTCGTAGTAATCCAGCAGCGCATGACCGGCAAACGCCGTATTGACGATTGTCGGCGTGTTGCGCGGCAATAGCTGGAAACGATTCTGCCACGGGAAATTATAGCCCCATGCCGAGCCGGAGAAGCCGGGAGAACGCAGGGATAGAAGACGCTCCGCCAGCGTTTTGGCGGTTGCCGCCTCGCCCAGCGCGGCGCATCCTTCCAGAAAAAGCGCGATTGCCTTGGGATTGGCGCCGGGCTTAATCAGGAGCGCCGGTCTGAAATTGAACGGCGCGCGCCGCAGCGCCTGAGTGAGCGCGATACGTCCGTGCTTCGTTCCGAGAGAGAGAACGCGCGCGAGCGGCGAATTGAGCGCGTCATAGGGATCGAACCCCTCAAAATTTCTTTTTCGCGCCCAGTCCAACAACTTTAGCGAAGCTTCTCGGACGTTGATTATCATAGTTTGACTTTCTTGTGGGGATCAGGCGACGACCATAGGCGACGACGCTAATTCTGTCCAAACGCCGCAGACGTCAAAAAAGCCTTTCAGCGACCCTTCCTCTGACTTCTGGCGTTCCCTTGAGCGTTTTAGCGTTCGGAGACTCGTTCATTTCGTTCAATGGAGGGAGAATGAGGAGACTCTCGCGGCTCAAAGACCCCTGTTTCAGAGGTTAGCGCACGCGACAGACTGAGGCGCCGTTCATTCGTGGAATTCGTCAAAGAAATCCGCGAAGGCTTCGTCGAGAAGCGCGTCGGCGTCGTCTGTATGTTCGAAGGCGCCGAGGTCGACGGAGTCTCCGTCGACGCGCGGAGCCCCGGCAAGGTCGTAATCGGTCAGGATCAGACTTGCGTCTCCGGCGTCAATCACAGACAGATACGAGCCGTCTTCGAGAAGAACGGACGCGGTTTCTTCGTTGATGGCGGCGTTCTCGTCCAACGGACTTTGCGCTTCCAAACTTGCGAGCCAGAGGTTCGTCTGCGACGAGAGGAGCGCCGTGTTGGAGCTTGCGAGCGTGTTGACGACGGCCAGAACGCTTGCCGACGTGGACGAGGCGTAGGTTCTCACGAACGAGACGCCGTTGTTCCATACGATCGAATTGTTTACCGTGACGGAACCGGAGCGCGAACCGTTCTTAATCGCGATCGCGTTATCGACAAACGTGGAGTTGGTCGCTACGATTGCGACGGAAGGCGAGGCGCTTACAGGAATATTAATCGCGGCGTCGCCGTCGTTTCGGAAAAGCGAATTCGTTACGTTAACAGTCGCCGTCGTTGTTTTCGTCGAGCCATAGCAATAGAGCGCCAGCGAGTTTCTGTTGCCGTCGAACGTCGACCTGTCAATCGTTATCGCAGGGGCGAACGTCGTTCCTTCGGCATAGAGATAGATTGCGCCGCCGTAGGCGTAGGCCGAACGGTCCGTGACCACAGAGTTCCTGGTTCGACGGTTTGACGTCGAATTGCCACTGAAGAGCGAGTTCGAAATAACGACGGCGTCAGCGTTCGTAACGTAGATCGCGCCGCCTCCGAGCCAGATTGCGTCGGAACCGTCGTACGCGGCGGAATTGTTTGTGAAAACACAGTCGTTAATCGTCACGTTGGCGTACGCGCCTGCGTAGATCGCGCCGCCTCCGACGGTTGTTTGCGACGCCGTATTGCCGTCGAACGTCGTGTTTGAAATCAAGACGGACGTCGCGAACTCGGGCGCCGAACTCTGGACGCTGATCGCGCCGCCCGAGGCGATCGCGTTTTTGGTAAGGAGCGCGCTTTCGACGTTATTGCCGACGAAGGCGCATCCCGAGAGCGTTAGCGATTTCGCGTCGTTGGCGCAGATCGCGCCGCCGCAGACGGGGTCAGAGGATGCGAGATTTGCGTTCCGGATCGTAACGCCAGCGAGACTTAACGCCGCGTTGGCTCCTTCGACGCAGAAGACGTGGTCTCCGAGATTTTCGCCGTCGATTACGACGTTCGCGTCTCCGGCGTCGATAGCGAGGTCGGTTGTGATAACGAAGCTTCCGCCAACGTGCGCGTCGGAGTAGACGTTTCGGTACGTATAGACTTCTTCCTCGTAAGGAACGAGAGTGATAGCAACGTCGTCGCCGTTGAAAACGACCGGGTCGAACGTAATAGCGTCGGAGCTTTGAATTTTGCCGCGCTCAAGGAGATACTCGCGGTACAGCGCCGCTTCGCGCAGCGAAATCAGGTTGTCCGTCGAGTCTAAGACGTCGTCAGCCGTGGTAACGACAATGCCGGGCGCTTCGCCGGCATAAGGGATAAGAGTCGCGATCGCTTCGGACTCCGAGCCCAACGAAAGGCCAGTCCCGGTCGCGACGACCTTGATTCTGTCGTAAGAGGCGGCCAATTCGTCGGTGATTGTTATTTCGGGGTCGGTTTCGTTTTCGAGCACGAACCAGGTTTCGCCGCCGTCGCAGGACGCGCGCCACTGGTAGGTCGCGCTTGCAGAGCTGGACGTCAGACTCGCCGTGAGGACGTCGTCTGGTCTGACGGTTTCAGAATCGACGAAAACGGTCGCGGTTACGAAGGACGCGTTTGACGAGGCGGCGCCGACGCTGGTGAACGCCGCGACGGTGAATTCATACGTGTAGCCGTCGACGACTCCGACAAACGTATAGCCGGTCGCGTCTCCATCGAGAGCGGCGGATTCCAGCGGCGCGACGACGCCTTCAAGATCGGTCACGACTCCCGAGACGACGAAGCCGTCGGCGTGTTCCTGCGGGGACCACGCGAGCGTAACGGACGCCGTTTCGGAGTCATAGCCGGCAACGACGAGGTTGTCCGGCGCGACGGGGGAGTACGCGTTCCACGGGGAGAGTCCGAGAGAATCCAGCGCGCGTACGCGAATTCTGTAATTGGCGTAATCGAGGCCAGCATCCAGCGTTGCGACAACAACGCCTTCGTCGATCGACGTCTCGACGTCCGGAAGGTTGACCCAGACGGGATAGTCGGCGTCCGCGAGATAGTATTCAAATTGATAGTCGGTCGCGTTTTCGACGGCGTTGAACGTAATTCGCAGGACTTCAGTCTCCGCGTCGACGTCGACGATCATATCGAGCGGCGCGTCCTCCAGCGTTCTGGGTCTGGCGTAAACAACCGACTGCGCGCCGGTCGCGTCGTTTGTCGCGACGAGCTTGAACCAGTATCCGTACGCGGCGTCCTCCGACGAGATCGACCAGGTCGGATCGTTGGCGTTCTCGAGCGCGGTCCACGTTTCGCCGCAGTCGTCGGAGCGACTCCACTGATAGCTTGCGTTCGTTTCAGGCGTCGTCGCCGCGACGAGCGAGTCGCCTTCGAGGGAATACGCGTCGTGGTCGAGGACGAGGCCGAAGCTCGCGTAGGCGAATTCCTGTTCTTCGAGCGCCATGTCCAACGCGTCGAAGGC
>CACYBR010000168.1 GCA_902772705.1 uncultured Planctomycetota bacterium | reverse complement strand
GTTCCCGTCGCGGGGGCGCCGGTTGCGCGGGTCGTTCCCGTCGCGGGGGCGCCGGTTGCGCGGGTCGTTCCCGTCGCGGGGGCGCCAGGTTGCGCAGAAAGCGCGCTCTTGGAGAAGACGCTCTGGAGCGTCGCGGCCAGAGACTCCATACTGATATCCGTGGAAGCGACCTTACCGTCGCCGCCGATAAGGATCAGCAGCGGAATTTCGCCGACGCCGTAGTAAGCGGCGAGCGAGGTCTCTTTGGCGTCGACCGTCGCGCGGTCTGATAAAACGATCCATGGAATCTTGTTCTTCTGAACGTAAGCCTGCATGTCCTCGATTTTGGGATCGAGGTTGTAGCTGACAATCTCAAAGCCCTGCGGATGGTAAACCTTGTACAGTTCCATGAGTTGCTTGTGCGTCTCAAGGCTCTGCTCAGCCCAGGACGCCCAGAAATCGACAACGACGACGCGGCCTTTGATCTTGCTCTGATCAAGAGGCTTGCCGTCGGCGTCGCACCCCTTCCATACGAACGCGTTGCCGACGAGCTCAGAATAACGGATCGTGCCTTCGAGCATAACGAGCGCGTTTTTGGCTTCCTGCGTGTCGGACGCGGCAAGCGTCTTGCGGATTGGCGCCCAGATCTTCGCGGGAAGGGAGTCGTCCTTAAGGTTTGCGGCGATAACGGCAACCGGGAACACGAGATCGACGGTCATATCGGAGGTCTCGGGGTGCTCCGTAATGAACGTATTGACCTGATTCATGGCGGCGGTCAGTTGCGCGGCCGTACCCTGCGTTTCGGCAATATTGGCGACGACGGCCTGAAGGTAAACGCCGGTGAAGGCCAGGGTCGCGTTTCGTCCGTCTTCAAGCCCCTGAACGCGCTTGTCTTTGGCGAGCGCGTCGGCATACTGCTTAAGCTTCGGGAGAACGGAAGAGTCGAGCGACGCCTGATAGCACAGAGCCTGTCCTTTGAGCGAAATCGCTTCAATAAAGAACTTGTCGTCTGGTTTGAGCGCCAGGATACGATCGGCGATTTTTCCGACCGTCTTGAGCATCGTGTCGACCCACGCGGAGTATTCTTTTTCACTCTCAAAGGCGATCTCCGTCGCCATGAGAGACGTCGCCTGCTCCACGAGCTGCTGGGGCGTCGCGTTTTCGGAAATGACGAATTCGCTTCCGTCGGATTTCGTGACGGGCGCCTTTGCAGTCGCGGCGCCAGGGTTCGCGGGCGCGGCGTTTTGGATCGGTCGCGTTACGCCGGGAGTCGTCGCATTAACGGCGGCGGGCGCCTGATTCGCGTTCGCAGGAACAGGAACGGCGTTCGCAGGAACAGGGGCGAGAGCTTCCCCCGTCGCGGAAGGCTGATTATTGTTGCCTCTCAGGCCCAGACGGGACCCAATGCCGCCGCCGGAACCGATACGTCCAATCTGCGCGTATGCGACGCTCGACGCCACAATCATTACCGCCGTCGTCATGACGGTCAAAACTTTATTCATGGTCTTCATACGATTAACTCGTTACCTGTTCTGGATGGAAAAAAGCGTTCATGTTCGACACATGCGTCGACCAAGCAGAGAACGCGCGCACAGGTTAACAAAAATTTTCCATCCGTGAAACACGAAAAATCAAGTCATACGCTAAAAGTTACGAAGAACCTCCCCATTTCTGAATCAGACGGTAAAGATCGCGACCTCCGCCGGCGGATAGGAACGTCTCTTCTTAGGAGGTATGTCGGCCTCAAGGAGCTCAAAATCAAAGCGATCGTCCGACTCGATCACAAAGACGGAGCCTTTTGGGGCGCGCTCGCGCAAAACGCGCAGAAGCTCAAGCGTTTCCTCTTCGCGATCGATCCAAAAATCGTACGGAGGCGAACAGAACACCAGCCATGGCGTCTCGGACGGCAACGTCGCCTGAGACGACGACTCGAGCGGCGACCTCGCAACCGGCTCGTTTTGATCGGTCGCGGCGAGCTTGCGGCCCCAAAAATAAACGTCTGTCGTCACGAGGTTGAACCTCTTTGCGACGCCCGGGACTTTCTCGTCCAGAAGCGCGATATTGCGGCGCGTTACGCGCGCGGTGGGGAAATGCACTTCGAAAAGCGTCGCTGAAACCGCGCCGCGACTGACAGCCTCAAACGCCAGCGCGCCAGTTCCCGCAAAAAGATCGACCGCATGTTTACCCTTCGGCGATTCGCCCAAAAGGTTAAAGATCGCTTCGCGAACGCGTTCCTTCATCGGGCGCACGCGCCGGTCGCCGCTGTATTCCAGTTTGGAGCCGCGAAACAGCCCGCCAATAACGCGCAAGCCAACGGAGTCCCCTCGATCGCCCGGCTCGCTTCCGACGTTCTTATTGCGCTTTGAGCGCTCTCGCAATTCCGGCGCCTGCTCTTCCTCGCGACCGCGTCGGCGACGGTCGCGGCGCGCCGAACTGCGTCGTTCTTCCGACTCGCGGGCAGGTTCAACCCATCGCTCGTCCCCCTTTTTGCGCATCGCGGCGCGTCGTCGTTCCCTGAAATTTTCCGAGCCTTTATTCCACAGATCGGAGTCGGGCCCTCCTTGAGCGTCGTAAACCACGCCGCCCTTGTTCGCGCCAGGCTTGCCAAATCGTTTGTAGATCTCGGAACTCGAAAGATAGGGCGAAATCGTCTTCTCGTCGGAGCCGGAATAGAGCTCGTCAAGGTCTTCAGGCTTGAATGGCAGGTTTGATTTCTTCACGGTTCTTCCCTGAATTGGACAGCGTTCGACAAAAGTCGACTTGATATTAAGCCGCACGCCCGGTATAATACCCAGCGAAGCGACAGGAGTTGAAACGTCGTCAGCGGACGCCGCGACCTCTCCGGTTTGCCAGCGTCAAAGCGCGTTTCCGTCCTTTCGCCTTCATTTTATCCGAATTTTCCACGTACGCCAGACGCCCTGAGAAGCGATTCCCAACCTTCCAAGGGCGCGCGGCGCTTTCCGTAAACGGTCTGAAAATGAAAAAGATACTCCTTCTCGTCGCGCTTGCGTGCGCAACGTTTATCGTCTCGAACGTCGGCGCTCAGGAATCCGTCGCGCCTGTTTCTCCTGCGGCTCCTTCGGAAGCGACCAACCGTGAGGACACGCCCGAATATCGCGCCTTTGCCGACGAAATGGTCAAATACAAGACCGCGCTCAAGAAGCTGCGAAGCCTGAAGGAAGCCTATCAGACCGCTTCCGCGACAGAAAAGGATCAGATCGTCGCCGAGTTCACGCCGCTCGTCGAAGCGACGACCCAGCAGCAAAAGCAAATCGTTCCGCTCGCGATCAAGGCGTACAGGTCCATTAATGGTCAGAACGTCGAGCTTCGCGCGTTCCTTTGCGCGATGCTTCAGTGGTCCGTTCAGGATCGTGAGAATTACGAAGTCGCCTATGAAATTGCCAAAGCCGTCTTCGAATACGACCTTCCAGCCGAAAACGGCGATCTGCTCTATGGCTACGCCGCGTTTGCCGCGTTCTGCACCATGAACCTCGACGACGCCGAAAACTGGTACAAAGTCGCCAAAGAAAAGGGCGTCGTCTCCAAATGCGACCCCAGCGAGACGATGCACCTCCAGTACAATCTGGAATACGTCCTTCCGAAATACAAGGACCTTTGGAATCAGGAGCAGAAGATCCGCGAACAGGAAGCCGCCGCCGACAATCTTCCGCGCGTCCTGCTGCGCACCACCAAGGGCGACATAACCCTTGAACTCTTTAAGAACGAAGCGCCGATTGCGGTCAACAACTTTCTGTCGCTTGTTAAGTCCGGCTTCTACACCGACGTTCCTTTCCACCGCGTTCTGCCGTTCTTCATGGCGCAGGGCGGCGACCCGACTGGAACGGGAAGCGGCGGCCCCGGATACTGCATCAAGTGCGAATGTTATCAGGACAACGCGCGTATGCATTTCCGCGGCGTTATTGCGATGGCTCACGCCGGTATCAACACGGGAGGCTCCCAGTTCTTTCTGGATTTCGTTCCGTGCGAGTTCCTGAACAAAAAGCACACCGTCTTCGGACGCATTATCGACGGAATGGACGTTCTCTCCGACATTCAGCGTATCGATCCTGAAAAGGAATCGGACGCCGCCCCCGACAAGATCCTTGAGGCGAAGATCCTCCGCGGCGAGCCCGAAGAGTTTGAAAAACTGCCCGGTCGTTGATCCGGCGATTTTCGTCTTGTTTCCTTTTCCAGACGGACCGCGTTTGTCCTCTGGAACACCAGGCGCGCCGTCGTATGGCGGCGCGCGTCTCCGCGTCTCTTAAACGCTGATTTTCTCAAGTTTTCAGGTTTTTTTATGGATTATGCACCCGAAGATTCCAGCAAATTGATTCTTGTTATCGATTCCGACCAGAATGATCGTCTCTCCATCGCGAACGCGCTTGTCCGCGCAGGTTACGACGCGCTCGTCGCGTCCAATGGCAATCAGGGACTGAATCTTGCGGAACGAGAACGTCCCGATCTGATAATCGCCGATCTGGTCGTGGCGCGACGCAGCGGATTCCTCGTCATCGAATCGCTTCGCATGTCTGAAAGTTATCCGACGCGAATCGTCGTCCTCTCGAGCAATAACAGCGAGACGGCGAAAAAGTACGCCGAAGAGCTAGGCGTGGACGCCTACATGAGTAAACCGTACGTTATGCAGGAGCTCCTCGACACGGTCGAGAGGGTTTTGCGGGAAGACTGAACTTTCGGTCATTAACAGGGGGCGCGCCGATGGAGAAAAACCGGTACGAAATCGCTTTTGAACGCTATCTGCGTTCGATTAGACGGCCCTATCTGTCGAATCGTCAGGAGCGCCGCTTCCTGCTACCCGACGGCGGCACGCTCAAAAACTTCGACGACGTCGTCCAGCGTCCCTCTGGCGAGGCATGGATCGTCGACGTTAAGGGCCGGCTCTTCCCCAGCGGACGCCGTTCCCGTCGATACTGGAAAAACTGGACGACGCGCGACGACCTCCTCGGACTTCTGCGATGGGAGGAAATCCTCAACGCGGGAGGTCGCCAATATCGCGACCGTTCGGCGTTCGTCTTCGCGTATCGCGTCGTCGGCGAACGACTGCCCCTTCCCGCTGAACGACTCTTCCACGATCGGGGCGAGCTCTTTGCATTTTTCGTCGTGCCGGTCAAAACGTACCTCGGCGAAGCGAGGCTCGTTTCACCACGATGGAACGCTTACGAGATTCCCGCGCCGCGGTTTCGCGCGATTGCTCAGCCCGTCGACGAATTTTTCGGCGACGCGCCGGTCCGCGACGATTACGTCCCGTTGCCTTCGGCTCATGCGTTCGCGTTGGCGCAAGCCGTCTCGACGCCCCTGCGACTCGCGCTCTCCTGAATCGATCGCGCGCGGAAAGAAAACGCCCCGAACCTCACGACTGCTGGATTCGGGGCATGTTCGTTTTCTGCGCTCTCTCGCGACGCTTTTGAGGGCGCCGCGGCGATAGACTTCCTTTCCGCGACCGTTTCACTGCCGCCTGAAACGTCGTGGACTTCGCCGGATTTCTTCACGGAGAAACGGACGGAACTGTGTCTCTATTGTCCCCCAAAGCCCCTCAATCGCGCGGATAGGGGGATTATTCCGAGGCTTCATCGTCCGCGCAATTTCATTGTCCGACGGTTTTCTCCGGATTAGAGGGACGTTTGAAGACGCTCGGTTCGAGCCCCCAAAACGCCCCTTCCTCAATCGTTTGCACGCCTTCGGGAAGAACGACTTCGCCGAGCGATTTACAACCGGCAAACGCCTCTTCTCCAATCGTTTGCAAGCTCTCGGGAAAGACGACTTTTCTGAGCGCGCCGCAGTTAGAAAACGCATGGTCCTCAATCGTTTGCAAGCCCTCGGGAAAGACGACGTCGCAGAGCGATTCGCAACCGGCAAACGCGCTCCCTGCAATTGTTTCGACGCCTTCTGGAACGTCGTAGCTTTCACACGCTTTCTTCACAGGGTAGGCGAGCAGAACTTTTGCGTCCTTGTCAAAAAGAACCCCGTCGAGCGCGCGGAAACGCGTATTCTTTTCTGACGCTTCAAAACCTGAACAATTCCACCCTGCGCCAATTGCTTCAAGACTCGAGGGGAGTCTCACGGCGCCAAGGTCGCAGCCCTTAAACGCGCCGTTCCCAAGCGTTCGCAAACCCTCGGGGAAAACGACGTCATGGAGCGATTCGCAACCGGCGAACGCCCCGTTCCCGATCGTTTGCAAGCTTTCGGGGAAGACGACGTCATGGAGCGATTCGCAACCGGCGAACGCCCCGTTTTCAATCGTTTGCAACCCCTCGGGAAAAGAGACGTTCCTAAGCGAACCGCAATGATAAAACGCCCTTTCCGCGATCGTTTCGACGCCGGCCGGAACGACGTAGTCGTCGCCGGCTTTCTTTACCGGGTAAGCGAGCAGAACTTTCGCGTCTTTGTCGAAGAGGACCCCGTCGAGCGCGCGGAAACGGGCGTTTTTCTCTGAAACTTCAAACGCGGAGCAGTTCCACCCGCCGCCGATTTTCTCAAGGCTGGAAGGAAGTCTGACGACGCTAAGGTCGCAGTTTTCAAACGCTCTGTCTCCAATCGCCCGCAAGCCCTCGGGAAACGAGACGGTCTGAAGCGGACAAGAGGAAAACGCGTAGGCTCCGATCGTTTTCAGGCCTTCGGAGAAAACGACGTTCTTGAGCGAACCGCCGCGTGCAAACGCCCCTTCTCCAATCGTTTGCACGCTCCCGGGAACGGCGACGCTCTCAAGCGCTTCGCAGTCGCGAAAAGCGCCGGCGCCAATTCTCTGCAGCCTCTCGGGAAAGACGACGCTCTTGAGCAAACGGCATCCTGCAAACGCCCCGTTCCCAATCGTTTGCAACCGCTCGGGGAAAACGACCGACCGGAGCGATTGGCAACCGGCAAACGCCCATTCTCCGACTCCCTGCAAGTCCTCGGGAAAAACGACGCTCTCCAGCGATCTGCACTCACGGAACGCCCACGCTCCGATACTTTTCAAGCCTGAGGAAAACCTGACCGTCCGAAGGGACGCGCATCCACGAAACGCCTTCTCTCCAATACTCTGCAAGCCCTGGGGGAAATCGACGCTCTCGAGCGCCCCGCACCCCAGAAACGCGCTGGTTCCGATATGTTTCAAGCCAGCGGGAAGCTTGACGGACTGGAGGGCCCCGCATTCATAAAACGCCCATTCTTCGACGCGTTCCAAGCCAGCGGGAAGTTCAACGCTCTTGAGCGACCCGCAATGGTAAAACGCTCTTTCCGCTATCGTTTTGACGCCGTCCGGGACGACGTAGCTTTCGTCGGCTTTCTTCACCGGGTAAGCAAGCAGAACGCGCGCGTCTTTGTCAAAAAGGACCCCGTCGATCGCGCGGAAACGGGCGTTTTTCTCTGAAACTTCAAACGCGGAGCAGTTCCACCCGCCGCCGATCTCCTCAAGGCCGGAAGGAAATCTGACGACGTTAAGCTTACACCTGTCAAACGCCAGATTCCCAATCGCTCGCAAACTCTCGGGAAACTCGACGTTCTCGAGCGAATCGCACCCCAAAAACGCGCTGACGCCGACTCGTTGCAAGCCCTCGGGCAACTTGACCGACTGAAGGGAATCGCATTCGCCGAACGCCCCGTCTCCGATACTTCGCAACCCCTCGGGAAGCTTAATTGTTTGAAGGGATTGACATGAGAGGAACGCGAAGACGCCGATTTCTTTCACGCTGTCGGGCGTCTCGACGCGCTCGAGCGCCCTGCACCCCAGAAACGCGCCGGTTCCGATACGCTGCAAGCCCTCGGGAAGCTTGACGGTTTGAAGGGATTGGCGCCCGGCAAAAGCGTGGTTTCCGATCTTTCGAACAGGTCGTCCGTCGAGCTTTTCAGGAACGACGAGCATTTCGCCCAATTCGCCCTCGTAACCGACGATCTCCACGCCGTCGAGGCAGGGTCGCGCGCGGAACCCCATAACGAGTTCGTCTGCGGACGCCTCTGCGTTCGACTCGCCCGGCGCGGCGATCGGCTCCGCTCCGTCGGCAAAGTTTGACGCGAGGAGAAAACCGGCAAAAGACGCGAGCGCGAGCGTCACGCGACAGACGCGGAGGAGCCGCCCCTTGCATGTCGCTCTCAAGCGCGCCGTCGATTCGCGCCGCTTTATGGAGGCGTTCCCTTTCAGATCGGCAATATTCTCGTTCATACTCTGCGCTCTCTTCCTCCGCGCTCAAAGAAATCGCGCGGTTATGCTCTCTTTCGACGCGCGAACGTCTTCAAGCGTTCCCGCGACGACGACGCGACCTCCCGCCTCGCCGCCTCCGGGTCCCAGATCGACGATCCAGTCTGCGTTGCGTATCACGTCCAGATCGTGCTCGATAACAACGACTGTCGCGCCATGATCCACGAGCCCCTGAAAGACGCCCAGTAGCGAGCGCACGTCGAGCGGATGCAGACCGATCGTCGGCTCGTCGAAAACAAAGACGCTGTCGCTCTGGCCGCGCCCCATTTCGCTCGCAAGCTTGAGCCGCTGCGCCTCGCCCCCGGAAAGCCCTGGCGTCGCTTCTCCAAGCGTCAGATAGCCGAGTCCGAGGTCGGCGAGAATCTGCAGGCGTGGTTTGACCGTCTTGAGATCGTCGCAGTATTCAAGCGCATGATTGACGTCCATCGCCATGATCTCCGGCAACGACCGAGACTCTCCGGTCCTTTTAACGCGCCGGACGCCATACGCTGGACGTGAATAGCGCGAGCCGCGACATTCCGGACACGGAACCTCCACGTCGGGAAGAAACTGAACGTCAAGACAGATCGTGCCGGTCCCGTCGCAAACAGGACATCGCAACTTGCCGGTATTGTAGGAAAAATCGCCCGACTTGAAGCCCGCGTCGCGCGCGTCGT
>CACYBR010000167.1 GCA_902772705.1 uncultured Planctomycetota bacterium | reverse complement strand
GGTCAGCGGCCCTTACGGCGAATTCTTTATTCGCGACACGCCTTGTGAAAAGATCTACATCGGCGGAGGCGCGGGCATGGCGCCGCTGCGTTCCCATATCTTCGAGCTGCTCAAGCATCTCGACCGCAAGGAAAAAATCTCGTTCTGGTATGGCGCGCGATCGTTGCGCGAAGCGTTCTACGTCGACGAATTCGAGCAGCTTGAAAAGGAACACCCCAATTTCTCGTTCCATCTGGCGCTTGACAATCCGTTGCCCGAAGACGCCTGGACCGGATTGAAAGGCTTTATCCATCAAGCGCTCTACGACAACTACCTCAAGTCGCACAAGGCGCCCGAAGACTGCGAATACTTCATGTGCGGTCCGCCAATGATGGTCCAGTCGGTTCTCAAGATGCTCGACAATCTCGGAGTCGAACGCGAAAGCGTCTTCTTCGACAATTTCGGCGGCTGATCCTGTCGTCGCGCGCACGGTTCAACGCAGGACCGAGCATTGTCATAACACCGTTGAAACAAAAGTCTTACGGGGACGTTTCCAGAATTGGGGAACGTCCCTTTTCTTTTGCGCTAACGCCGCGTCTGGCGGACTTCTTTCGCAAAATCGTTGATAATACGCGCAAATTAAACTTGTTTAAAAATTACAGGTTATTTAGAATAGCCCTGCGGTATTTACACAATATCACATTTTTAACGACAAGGCGTAGTCATGTCACGCAGAACGCGACCCTCGCGCGAGAATAAGCCCAGCGTCTCGCTCATCATCACGTGCTACAACAAGCCCGAGATACTCAAAATCTCGCTCCAGACGGCGATGAAGCAAACGGTTCCGCCGCTGGAGATCATCGTCGCCGACGACGGCTCACGAGAAGAAACGTTTGAAGTTACGCGCGAATTGCGCAAGCAGACGAATATTCCTATCGTTCACGTTTGGCAAGAGGACAAGGGTTTTCGACTCAATCGTAGCCGCAACAACGGACTTGCCGTCGCAACGGGAGATTACGTTATCCTCGCAGACGGGGATTGTTTTTTCGGACCTCGGTTCGTCGAGGATCACTTGAGCGTCGCCAGACCCGGTCGTTTCGTCGCGGGAACCCGGGGACACGTTCAAAGCAAGCGTCGCGACTACATTCTTCGCACCGGGGACGCGCGCGTTACTATTTTCACCCCCCATACGAGCAAACGTCTCCATTCCATACGTTCCAGAATGATCTCCGCTCTTGTCTCGAAGGAAGGAACCCCCGGCGAACAACTGATCGAGCAGAACGATCCTGGAGTTATCGGCGCCAATCTGGCGTTCTGGCGAGAAGACGCGTACAAAATCAACGGCTTCGACGAACGCTACGAGGGGTACGGAGGAGACGACAAAGAATTCGTCTACCGCCTCAGTCGTTTGGGCGTCAACTGGTACAAGCTCAAGAATCTGGGCGTCGCGTTCCATTTCATCCATTCCAAGACCAAATGCGATCATGAGTTGATGCTCCAGAGGATCAAAAACTCGCTGGCGCAGGAAGGTTATCGCCTCCCGGACGAATTCGGGCTGACGCGCGCCCTGCGCGAGGGGCCGGAACGAATCGAACGCTGAAATCCGGAAAAACGCGCGACAATTCCGGCGTTATTCGCACAACGAACGATATTGCCAACCTTTGGAGTTCCACATGACGTCCCCCAACCTTCCGACAACGTCGCTGATTATCACGACGTACAACAAACCAGACTGTCTCCGAGTCGCAATCGTGACCGCGATGAATCAAACGGTCCCGCCGCACGAGATCATCGTCGCCGACGACGGCTCCCGAGAGGAAACGTTTGAGGTTACGCGCGAACTGCGAAAACAGACGAATATTCCGATCGTTCACGTTTGGCAGGAGGACAAGGGCTTTCGACTCAATCGCAGTCGTAATAACGGACTCGCGGTCGCAACAGGCGATTATGTCGCGCTGCTTGACGGCGACTGCTTTCTCGGACCGCATTATATCGAAGATCATGCGCAAACGGCTAAGCCGGGGCGGTTTGTCGCGGCAACGCGCGTGCACCTTAAGGCAAAACGACGCGATTACGTTTTTCGGACCGGCGACACGCGAATCTCCCTTCTGTCGTCTGGCACGTCAAAGCGTTTTCACTCCATTCGCTCGCGTTTTCTTTCAAGACTCACGTCTGAGACAGGCCGTCCAGGCGAAGAGATCACGCTGCGAAACCGGCATGGCGTCGCGGGCGCGAATATGGCGTTCTGGCGCTCGGACGCCGTTAAAATCAACGGCTTCGACGAACGCTTCGAGGGCTACGGCGGCGACGACGTCGAGTTTGCCAACCGTCTGGTCCGCGCCGGCGTCATTCGTTATAAGCTGGAGAATCTCGCCGTTGCATACCACTTCGCTCACGGAGAACGCGTCCTCGACATTGAAGAGGCCTATCGGAAGTTCGATCGCTCCGCCGCCGCAAAGGACTACCGAATTCCCGACGAATACGGTCTGACACGCGCGCTTCAATCGGGTCCTGACCGAATAGAACGTTAACCCTCGCCACAAGGTTTTCTTCATGAAACAGGCGTTCCGTTTTCTTTAACGGCGGGGCGCGCACGACGTTCCGCCGCCGACTTTATACGACGCGGCGCTCTATTGAACGCGCACTTTTCGAGAGAAGCTCCCAAACAGACAAAGCGTCGACGTTCAAAACGGTCCGGCGTTGGCGGAGACTCGCAGACGCTCAGCTCTTCGCGGGAGCGATTTCTATCTTCGCCGGGGACGCGCCGCGTTGGAAAACTCGCGTCCTGTTCTGGCGCTCGGTTTGCTCTCTGCGTCAACGAGGAAGAAGAGCGCCCTGACTGGCGGCGCAAAACCGGGCGCCGGCGTTCCCACAAACGGCTGAAACGCTACAATAGACGTTCGAATGGAAAAACAAACGGTCGTACCGCCGAACCCTCGTAAACGAGAAAACGAAAATGAAAATACTCACGATCGAATCGAGCTGCGACGAGACCGCCGCGGCGGTCGTCGACGAAAACCGAAACGTTCTGGGCTCCTCGCTCGCAACGCAAATCGACGTGCATAAGCTCTATGGCGGCGTGGTGCCCGAAATCGCGTCGCGTTCTCATATGGAAGCGATCCTTCCGGTCGTCGTCGACGCGCTCCATCAGGCGCAAATCGGCCTGGACGAGCTCGACGCGATCGCCGTCGTGAACGAGCCGGGGCTCGCGGGCTCGTTGCTTGTCGGCCTTTCAGCGGCGAAGGCGCTCTGCGTGGCGGCGAACAAGCCCCTCGTTGCGATCAACCATCTTCAGGCGCACGTCTACGCGTGCCGCGTCGCATACGACGAGGATCCCTTTCCGTGCGTCGGACTCATTATCAGCGGCGGGCATTCCAATCTCTATCGTTGCCGCGGTCCGATCGACTTCGAGCCGCTCGGCGCGACGATAGACGACGCGGCCGGCGAGGCGTTTGACAAGGTCGCCGCGATGCTGGGGCTCCCCTACCCTGGCGGTCCCTCGATTCAGAAGGCCGCCGAAAACGGCGATCCGAAAGCGTATGATTTTCCCCGACCAATGCTGCACGACGCCACACGAATGCAGTTCAGCTTCAGCGGACTCAAGACGGCGGTCCGCTACAAGCTCGCGGGCGTAGGGCGCGTCGATTTCTCGACGCAGACGATCTCGGAGCAGGAACGCGCGGACGTCGCGGCGTCCTTTCAGGAGGCGGTCTGCGACTGTCTTGTTGGCAAAGCGGTTCAGGCGCTTCGTCTATGTCGAATGAAAACGCTGTGCGTCGGCGGCGGAGTCGCGGCGAACGCGCGATTCCGTGAAAAAGCGATCGAAGCGTCGCAAAAGTATCGGTTCAAGCTCTTCATCGCGCCGCCGAAGCTTTGTACGGACAACGCCGTCATGGGCGCGATCGCGGTCGAACGCTATAAGGCGGGACTCTTCGCCGACCTCGATCTGGACGTCTCGCCGGGACTCGTCCGCGACAAGCAATGACGTCCTGAAACGCCGCGCGAAACGACGAACGCGCGGCGCTCTTCTTTTTCCGCGCTTCGTTCGTCTTCTAAGAAAAAACAGAAAAAATTGTCCGAAGACTCGCGCAAAAACTTGAATCCGTTTTTTCTTTGTGATAGTATTGGACTTAAGGCGAAGAATCGCCGCTTCACTGTCATCCATATATCGGGGAGGAAGAATTATGCCGCGTAGCGCAAAGCCTCATAAGTTTCCCAAACTTCATAACGCAACCTGGCCGGGAGTCGTAGGCAAGGGAGTCGGGGACGCGGAGCCCTGCATCGATCTTGTCTCCATGCTCGAGCTGACGAAGGGAGCCGACGTCGACGGCGTCAAATTCGACGGGTTCGACCTCTTTCTCGCCCCTCCGCACTTCGACACGTCCAACCCGGCGGCGGAAATCGACCGCATCGTCGAACTCTGCGGCAAGTATGAATTCGAAGTCGGTTCCTTCGTGGCAAACGTCTGGTCGGGCTCCGCGATCGGGGATGAAAAATCACGCGAGGCGTTCCTGAACGCGGTCGAACAGGGTTGCTCGATCGGCAAGGAGCTCCGCGACAAGGGCGTGCGCCCCAACGGCGTCGTGCGTATCGACTCGTCCTGTTCCGTCGACGCGTGGGCGAAGGATCCGGAGGAAGGCACGAAACAAATCGTCGAGACGTTTAAAAAAGCGTGCGAGATCGCGATGAAGTACGGCGAAATGCTCGCGATGGAAGGCGAAGTCTGCTGGGGCGGCATGCACAGCTGGCGGCGTTGCGTCGAGGTTCTTGAGAAGGTCGACCTTCCGCAGGTCCTCGGGTTCCAGGCGGATATGTCGCACACCAATCTCTTCCTGCTGGGCGTGAACGCCCCTGAAGATCGGTTGCTTCCGGACGACTTCCAGTGGGGCCAGACGGAGGTTTACGACGAGGCGTATAAGAAGATGACCGACGAGTTGCGTCCATGGACGATCGATTTCCATGTCGCTCAGAACGACGGGACCGTCTTCGGCTCCGGCGCGCACGACCGCACGGGTCGTCATTGTCTGCCGAAGGACCCCAACGGCAAGCTTGACATTACGAAATACGCCAAATTCTGGCTCATGGAAGACGGCGAGCCGACGCAGCGCTTCAATCACATATGCTGGGACGGCTGCATGTTCCCCAACAGCGCGATGACCAATCCCCAAACATGGCGCGACGTTCTCGAAGCGATGCAAAACGTCCGCGTCGCCTGCGGTTGGTGAACCTAACGCTTGAAAGGGGCGCTCCGTTCGGGCGTCCCTTCTTTTTTCGCCGCAGTTTCCACAAAATATGCATAACCGCGTCATTGTTGAAACTAACGCTTTCGATTATAATGAATAAAAGGATTTGACCTTTCAGGCTTTTCCGCCTTCTTTTGAAACGACCGCGTTTACGCGCGCGTTTCTCATGAAGGTTTCGTAACAGAAAATAAACGATATTTGTCACGTCGTTCGGCGCGTCGTCAAACCGACTCGGCGCCGATTCGACTTGTTTTAACCCCCCCTTTTGAAAGGCGATCGATGAATAAATCGTTCATGCTTCGGATTGTCGCTCTTGTCGCTGGCGTCGCCGCCGCAACGGGAGCCCTTCTGCCCGCTCGCGCCGCCGATTGGAAGCCTGCGGACGGAGTCCTCCTTTCCAAGTTCGCTAAAGACGTCAAAGCGGATCAGCCGCTGCCTGAGTATCCGCGTCCCCAGATGACCCGTGAAAGCTGGGTCAACCTTAACGGCCTCTGGGATTACGCCATTCTTCCTGTTGGCGAAGAGTTTAAGGACGCGCAGGGTCAGATTCTCGTGCCGTTCTGCGCGGAGTCCGCGCTCTCTGGCGTCAACAAGACCGTCGGCGCAAAGAACAATCTCTGGTATAAGACCTCGTTCGATATTCCCGGCGACTGGGAAGGCAAGCAGATTCTTCTGCAGTTTGGCGCCGTCGACTGGCGCGCCGACGTCTTCCTCAACGACGTCAAGGTTGGAAGCCATCAGGGCGGATACTGCCCCTTCACGGTCGATCTGACACGCGCGCTCAAGAAAGGCAAGCAGGAGCTCGTCGTTAAGGTCTGGGACCCCACGGAAGAGGGAACTCAGGCGATCGGCAAGCAGCTCAGCAGACCCCATGGCATCTGGTACACGCCCGTCACGGGAATCTGGCAGACCGTTTGGCTTGAAGCTGTTCCGAAGGCTCACATCACGAAGGTTCGTCCTATCGCCGATATCGACGACATGACGGTTCAGGTCGTTGTGGAAGCGGAAAACGCCGAAGGTCTGTACGCCGCCGTCGCCGACCAGAAAGCCAAGGTCGTCTCCGGTCGCGCCGCTATCACCTTCTCCGCCAAGGACGCCGAACTCTGGACTCCGGACAATCCTAAGCTGTACGATATCTCCGTCTCCCTTCTCAAGGGCGAGGAAACGATCGACACGGTCGGTTCGTACTACGCTATGCGCAAGACTTCGCTCGGAAAAGACAAGAACGGCGTCACGCGTATGATGCTCAATAACGAGTTCGTCTTCCAGCACGGTCCTCTCGATCAGGGGTGGTGGCCCGACGGCCTCTACACTCCCCCGACCGAAGAAGGCATGGTCTATGACCTCGAAGTCCTGAAGTCCTTCGGCTTCAATATGCTCCGCAAACACATCAAGGTCGAGCCCGCGCGTTATTACTATGCGTGCGACAAGATGGGCATGCTGGTCTGGCAGGATATGCCCAGCGGCGACACGGCCCACTACATCCGCCCAACCGATCCCGACGCGGAACGTTCTCCGGAATCCGTTTCCTACTACGAAACCGAACTGCGCCAGATGTTTGACGCGCTCGACTTCTTCCCCTGCATCGTCATGTGGGTTCCCTTCAACGAAGGTTGGGGACAGTTCGACACGCCGCGCATCGTCGATCTGTGCAAAAAGCTCGATCCTACGCGTCTCGTGAACTGCGCCTCCGGTTGGACTGACCGCGCCTGCGGCGACGTCCACGACATGCACAACTATCCCGGGCCCGGAATGTTCCCGCCCGAGGAAAACCGCGCGACGGTCCTCGGAGAATACGGCGGACTCGGTCTGCCCGTCAAAGGCCACTCGTGGAAGGAAGACGGAAACTGGGGTTACGTGACCTTCGCCGACCAGAACTCGCTCTTCAATCGCTATAACGCGCTCAACTACGCGATGCGTCCTCTCATCGCTCAGGGGCTCTCCGCCGCCGTCTACACTCAGACGACCGACGTCGAGATCGAAGTCAACGGCTTCATGTCCTATGACCGTGAAGTCATTAAGTACCCGGCTGACAAGATGCTCAAGTCCAACGAAGCGCTCCGCGGTCCCGCGCTCCAGACCAAGATCATTATCGGTTGCTCCAAAAACGAAGCGAAGACGTGGAAGTATACCTTCGACAAGCCCGCCGATTCCTGGAACGCCGCCGACTTTGACGACTCCGCCTGGAAAGAAGGCGAAGGCGGGTTCGGAACCGAAGGCACTCCTGGCGCTAAGGTCCGCACCACGTGGAATACGAGCGATATCTGGGCGCGTCGTTCCGTCGAGCTCACCGCCGACGATATTGCCGATCCTGCCAGTATGCTCGCTTACATCTACCATGACGAAGACGCCGAAGTCTACATTAACGGCGTTCTCATCGGCGAATTCAAGGGCTACAACAGCTACTACTACGCGCCGATCGACACGGACGCTCTTGCCAAGGCGCTCAAGGTCGGCAAGAACGTCGTCGCCGTGCACTGCCACCAGACTCAGGGCGGTCAGTACATCGACTTCGGACTCGTCAAGGAAGTCCCGGCGGAATAGTGATCCCCGCGACGCGACCAGTCAGACTTCGTTGAAACCGCGAAACTGACACGATGAAACACAAAAGTCCGTTCCCAATGGAATCGTTCGAAATCCCTGGGAGCGGGCTTTTTCTTTTACGGAGTTTTTTCTGAACGTTATCGATAAGCTCAAAGGAACAACGTCATGAAACAATTCGCGATCTATTCGCTCATGATGGCGACCGCGCTCGCGTTCGCCTCCTCTTTCGCCGTCGCGCAGGACGACGCCGGCGCCGCGCAAACCGACTGGCCCGGCCAGGTCGGCGAATGGCACGGCTTTGAACTCCATGATTTCAAATTCGACGGGCGCGACGCCAAGGTCGTGTTTCCGAAAAAACAGGCGCCGGGCAATCCATGGATCTGGCGCGCGCGATTCTTCGGTCACGAGCCGCAGTTTGACCTCGCGATGCTCGAACGCGGATACGTCGTCGCCTACGTCGATTCCGCGCCGCTCATGGGCTCGCCCAAGTCGGTCGCGCTGTGGCAAAAGTTTTACCTCTGGCTCCGAAGCGAGCTCAAACTCTCGAAAACCGCAAATCTTGAGGGAATGAGTCGCGGAGGTCTCTACACGACAAACTGGGCGTTCCAGTTTCCTGACGAAGTCGCGTCCATCTACATCGACAATCCTGTTCTCGATTTCAAAAGCTGGCCCGGCGGTTTCAACAAGGGCGCGAGAAGCGACTCCGATTGGGCCGACGTCCTCCGAAGTTACGAGCTCACGGAAGAACAGGCGCTTGAATACAAGCTCAACCCGAAGGACAACAAGGACGGATGTCAGAAGCTCGCCGAACATGGCGTTGGAATTCTTCTCGTCTGCGGAGACGCCGACCGCGTCGTTCCAGGCGACGAGAACTGGAAGCCGTTTAAAGCCCTCTACGAATCATGCGGCGGCAAGATCGAGCTCATTCTCAAGCCCGGTCAGGACCATCATCCTCACTCGCTCCCTGACCCCGCGCCAATCGTAGCGTTCGTCCAGAAATTCGACAAGACGATCGAAAACGCGCAGAAGGGCGATTCTCAAAATTAATCTGCATAGCCTTGACAAAAACCAAGTTTTTGTCAAAATAGGTAAACGAGGTTATTAAAAAAGATTCATGACCTCGGTGTTATCGGAGAAAAACGGGTTATAACCATTTTTTTGTCAAAACAATTCGAAAGACGCCAGGATTTATTAACCTTGGCCGACAAAAAATCCGAAAACGAGATTATACTTACGGGAACCCTTGGCGGCGCGTGTCGTTCGCGGGCTCGAGACCGTACACGATAGGCGTTTGCCTGATAACAGCGTTTACCCTTAGTAGATTAGAGGATGAGATTCCATGAGCGCGACCGTTAATAACACGGAAAAAAACATCAAGCCTGTCAAGCAAGCGGAAATCGCCGCTTCCCGTCGTGCCGTTGAAGCTGAAGCAGAGGCGTCCCTTTCCGCCATGGAACGCGCCTACCGCGCATGTTCCCTCAACCAGATTGAAGATTTCAACGTTCTCGGTCGCCTTCTCGC
>CACYBR010000166.1 GCA_902772705.1 uncultured Planctomycetota bacterium | reverse complement strand
CAAGTATACGATTGTCACGACCTGAGCGCAAGTAGGACAGCCAATACGAAAGCTGGTAAACGCGCTATTTAGCGTCTCATCCAGTCTGTCCGTCACGCTCTCAACCTTTCAGCAAATTATTCGCCATGAAAAGAATTACCCAAGCGGTCATTCTACTGTTCGCGTTTTTTTCGGCTTGCGCCACGATTCAAGCCGACGAGAGTCAGGAGCTTAATGACCAACTCGCCAACATCAAGACCCAGTACGCGCCAGATTCGCGACTTGAACTCTTTGACGTTAAGTTCGAAGGTTCGAAAGTTCTCGTCGAAACAACCTCCGACGCCGCAAAAGCGGCTGTCATGAAACTTGCAGAAGATTTCCCAAAGTGGGAAATCAAAGCGTTGAAATATCCGGAAGAGAATACGGAATTAGACGGTAAATGGCGCGCCCTCGTCAATTACTCGACAATCCAAATTCAGGCGGGGCCCGATTTCGCCTCCGAATGGAGCACTCAGT
Source organism: uncultured Planctomycetota bacterium (assembly GCA_902772705.1). GTDB lineage: Bacteria > Planctomycetota > Planctomycetia > Pirellulales > Thermoguttaceae > RUG369. The sequence goes on along the minus strand of CACYBR010000166.1, from coordinate 2,502 downwards.
CTCTCATGGGAACGCCCGTACGCGTCTTGAAAAAGACCCCGAGCTACTGGATTTTGGTTCAGAATTACGACGGTTATATTGGCTACACGACAGCCGGAAGCGTCCGTCGCGTGACAGCAGATGAATTCTCGACATGGAAAAATTCCAAACGTCTTATTTGGCTTGAGAATTTCGGCGCAATCTATTCAGAACCCAATCTGGAATCCCCCTCAATCTCCGACCTTGTTGCAGGCAACGTTCTCGTCTGGAAAAACGAGGAAACGCGGAACGGGTTCCGTCATGTTGAAACGCCGGACGGACGTCTTGGCTGGATCACCGAGAAAGGCTCTCAGGAATGGCGCGCATGGGCGGATTCTCGAGAATTAACAGCAGAGAATCTCATCGCCAGCGCGCATCGTCTTCTCGGTCATCCCTACGTTTGGGGCGGCGTGTCCCCCAAGGGCGTGGATTGTAGTGGAATGGTTAATTTCGCGTTTATGACCAACGGCTACAATATTCTTCGTGACGTCAGCCAGATCCGACGCGAAGGAATCGACGTCGATATTTCCGAAGGCTGGAAGAATTTCAAGCCCGGCGATCTCCTGATCTTTGGGAAAATCAGAGACAATGGTACGACTCATTGGCGACATGTCGGGATTTATATGGGAGACGGGCGGTTCATCCACTCAGCGACTTCCGTTCATGAAAGTAGCCTTAATCCAGAAGATCCCGATTACGATCAAGGCAACGCGCAACAACTCATTAAAGTCGTTCGAATGATCGGAGCGCCGGAAACGGAAAACTTTCATCCAATCTCGAAAAATAAATTCTTTGACATGTGACGCTTAAACGAAAACATTTTTATCAATAATTAAACAACATAAACGAAAGGATTTAGAAATGACGACCAGACGCAATTTCGTTCGTGGCGCGGTTGCCGGCCTTCTCGGTTCTTCTCTCATTTCAACCACGGCTTCGTCGCTACTCAGAGCAGACGACGCGCCGGCGACTACGTCCAACAAGCTTGGCAAAATGAATTTAACCTTCAAACCGTATCAGTTGACGCTCCGTCACGCCTTTGGCGTCGCCAGCGTCACTCGAACGTCTACGATGGGAGTTCAGGTTGAAATCGAACTCGACGGCGTGACGGGCTACGGAGAGGCGTCAATGCCGCCGTATCTGAGCGAATCGACGGAATCAGTCATGGCGTTCCTCAATCGCGTTGACCTTTCGCAGTTCAAGAGCCCTTTCGAAATGGAAGATATCCTGAATTACGTCGACGGTATCTGTGAAAACAACGCAGCGGCAAAAGCGTCCATCGATCTGGCTCTTCATGACCTTGTAGGCAAACTTATTGGTCAACCTTGGTGGCGAATCTGGGGGCTTGATAAAGAAAAAACGCCTACGACGATGTATACGATCGGAATTGACGCTCCTGACGTCGTTAAGGACAAGACTCGCGAGGCGTCGAAATTTGAGCTGCTCAAGGTTAAGCTTGGCCGTGATAAGAAAAGCGACCGTGAAATGATCGAATCTGTCCGCTCCGTCTCGGATAAGCCAATCGCTGTCGACGCCAATCAGGGTTGGAAGGACAAGGTTTACGCGCTCGATATGATTGAATGGCTTCATGAACAGGGAATCGTTCTTGTCGAACAACCGATGAAAAAAACGAAAATCGACGATATTGCCTGGATTACCGAGCGTAGCCCTCTCCCCGTCATGGCAGACGAGTCTCTTCAGCGCCTTACCGATATTCCGAAACTCAAGGGAGTTTTCTCTGGCATTAACATCAAGCTAATGAAGTGCACTGGACTCCGTGAAGCCTGGAAGATGCTCAATCTTGCCCGCGCGCTCGATATGAAAGTCATGGTTGGTTGCATGACGGAAACGTCCTGTGCAATTTCTGCGGCGGCTCAACTCTCTCCCGCGGTCGACTGGGCTGACCTCGACGGCAACCTCCTCATCTCTAACGATTGTTTCGACGGCGTTCAGACCGCCCCGAACGGTAAGTTGATCCTTTCCGAATTGCCGGGACTCGGACTTGTCAAACGCGACGCTCCTGTCAATCGCCTTGACACGATCATTTGAGGCGGTTTCACGCAATCTGGAATCTGTTTTAAAGACGTTCTCTCCTTGACGCCACGTCTTTAAAGGCTAGAATTAGACAAATGTAGCGTGGGAGTTCAACCGGCTCCCACTCTGGCGGCGTCACGTCTCCATAGCTCAATTGGATAGAGCGTCGGCCTCCGAAGCCGAAGGTTGCAGGTTCGATTCCTGTTGGAGACGCTAACTTGCGTTCCGTTTTTTCCCGAACGATTCGCGAGTTTTCTAAAGCAACGCGTGTTCTTTCGTGAGAAGTATAGACGCTTGATATCCGTTTTTTGTATGGGAAAGACGGCTCCGGTGAAGTTGCCTCGATAATAATGAGAGAAAACCTGCTTTTGTCTATCAGTTAAACAGAAGATCTATCCCGGGATAGGGAAAACGTCCGGAACCGACGTCGCCTATCGCGGTTGTCTCAGT
>CACYBR010000165.1 GCA_902772705.1 uncultured Planctomycetota bacterium | reverse complement strand
GTTTCGCCTTCATGCTCCAGAAACGAGCCTGTCGCGGGCGCGTAGTAATAGAGGGGGAAACATTGCGTCGTTCCCACGTAGTGCAAATCAGGTATAACGTCCGTCACGATTGCTGAAAAGTTTTTCGTTTCGCCAGCTGCTTGCGTACATATCATCAGGTTGGGCGTGTTCGGCGTGGGGAAGAGATATGGAATCTGGTACAGCATATCATTAAACATTTTACTGAAGAAGAGGTTCGCCTTACAAAATGGCCGATATACCGCAACTCTAACGAATTGTTCAACGTTTCCTGTAAAACGTTTGCCCTTACCTAAATCACTGAGCAAACCACGATTCCAACTAATCTTTGTCGAATCCTGACTTGCAAATTCCACCGATGTTTCAGACTTGCCTTTGCGATTCATAAAACCCTTTACTTGAGAATGATAGAAATCAATCATTCTGGTCATATTCGCAATGAGTTCAGATTTAGAAAAATTGTAAGTCCAAGCGTCTCTGGCAGTTGCAATTCCTCTTCCATACACCGGCTTAAAGAACGTCATCGAGCCAGTTTTATCCTTCTTATCCCCCAGAGGAATAAGCTTTGCAAAGTCGCCGCCGCGCTGATTGATCCAGTCCCCGAGTTCATTGGGAACGATATCCCCCCAGGGGGTCTTCTCAACGCTTTCAAAGGAGCGGATCGTCGCAAGCTTTTGTTCGCGCGTCAGATAGTCGCCGATATCGCAATAGAGAATCCTTTTCTCCCTGCTCGCCGGATTCTTCACCAGAATCGTTATCGCAATGTTTGTTCGCGTTCCCTGTCCAAAAACATTGTCCTTTTCACGTCGGCGCTGCTCTCCTGAAGTTCTCGCGTTTCCCCTCAAATTAAAGACGTAAACGGTCGAAAACTCTTCGGCGAGGCATTTGCGAAACCCTTCCATCGCAGAATTGTCGATCCACGCGCCGTTGGAGACAAAACCGATAATTCCGCGGTCGCCGATGCGGTCCGTAGCCCAGCGGAACGCCTTGATATAACTGTCGTAAAGACTATTCTTATTCGTGGCGTTCGTCTGCGCCGCGTAGGTCTCCGCGACGCGCTTGTCGAGCTCGGGATACTTCTCGTTCTGATTATTGTCGTTGCCGCTCTTCTGCCCGACGGAATAGGGGGGATTGCCGACGATAATCTCGATCGGCGAGTTTCGCTGGCGTTTGCGCCGTTCCGAGTTCGTCTCGGCGTCGACGAACGTTCTGTCGAAGCGTTCTTTGACCTCTTTCTCTTCGTCGCGTTGCATATTGAACGTGTCGGTGAGGACGATCCCCGGAAACGCCTCATACGGCGAGGCGTCCCCCCCAGTAAGCGCCTTTTCGGCGCCATGGAGAAGCCCGTAATACGTGTCCTCAATATTGACCGCCGCGATATAGTACGCCAAAAGCATGATCTCGTTGGCGTGCAGTTCCTCCCGGAATTTGCGCTTAAGGTCCTCTTTGCGAATCAGTCCCGAAAGGAGAAGACGCGAGATAAACGCGCCGGTCCCCGTAAAGGGATCGAGAATATGAACGCCGTCGCGCGAAATCGAGCGATTGTTAAACTCCTTCCTCAGAACGTAAGCGACCGAACGCAGGATATAGTCGACGACCTCCGGCGGCGTGTAGACCACTCCGAGCTTCTCCGCCGTCTTCGGCAGCGCCTGCGTAAAGAACTGCTCGTAAAGCGTATGCACGACCTGCTGACGCCCTTCCGACGTCCTGACCCCGTCGATCTGAGACTTGACGTCCGCCTGAAACTGGCGTTCCAGCTCCTCGTCCTCGCGCGAAAGCGACACGTTAAACGCCGACACGACCTTTTCGAGCGCGCATACGACCGGATTCTTACGCGAAAACGCGTTTTCCGCAAAGAGCGCGTTAAAGACCGGAAGCGTCGTCATATGCTGCGTGAGCATGTCGATCGCGTCCTGTTCGTCCAGGTTCCCGTTCACGTCCTTTTGAAGCGTTCCGAGGAACTCGCTGAAGGCCGCGCGCTGAACAGCCGTCGGGTTCTCAAGTCGCTTCCTGATCTGATCGATTCGCGACGACGCGATCCTCGCGACCGACTTCGCCCAGTCGTCAAGATAATGACGGTCCCCGCAACGCTTGACGATCTGCGCGTAGAT
>CACYBR010000164.1 GCA_902772705.1 uncultured Planctomycetota bacterium | reverse complement strand
TGAGGACGGGAATACCTAATATTCTTGGAGATTTCCTGTTGACATTTGGAAGACGGTCGTTAGAATCAGAAACGCGTTTGGTCTTGAGGCCAGACGACCGGTCTGGGGAGTTAGCTCAGTTGGGAGAGCGCGACGTTCGCAATGTCGAGGTCGAGGGTTCGACTCCCTTACTCTCCACTTGTTTCCATGGCGATTCTGGCGAATCGCCTTTTTTATTTCTTGGGCTATTACAAAAAATGGCGCGTTCCGTTGTTTCGGAACGCGCCATTTTCTGGGATGATCTTTTTAAGGTCAGGCGTCTTCTTCCTGAACAGGTCCGACGAATTCGAGGTAATCGTCCAGAATCTGCGAAGATCCGTTCTCTACGAGCGCGACAATCCCAACAATGTTGGCGAGTTCCTTGGTTATGTAGTATTCCGCGACCTTCTTCTTACGGTCGCTCTTGGTTGCCTGTCCAAGGAGATAATGTCCAATAAGGATCGCGATTCCGGCGTCAAGAAGCTTTCGTGCGCGAAGCTCTACATAGGCGACGCCTTTCGTTCGGGCAAAAGCGATTGCATCGTCAAGCCTGGCGCGCGCAGTCGTGAGCTTTTCTTTGAGGGAATCAAGAAGTTCGTCGCCGAACTCTTTTGTTTCAAACTGAACGACGTAATTCTGGAAGACCCCGGACGTCAGACCACGGATGGCTGCAACGACCTGCAATTGTGAAGTGCCTTCATAGATAGACGTAATGCGAGCGTCTCGATAATATCGTTCAGCCGCATATTCTTTCATGTAACCGCTGCCGCCCATAGCCTGAATCGCGTCGGTGGCGACAGAGATACTCATTTCACTGCAGAAGTATTTGCTCATAGGCGTGAGCATCGCATTAAGCTTCTTAAGATTACGCGCCTTTTGTCGGAACGATTTTTTTTCTTCGTCGCTAAGCGCGTCGGCATTGCGTTCAAGCAAACGATTATAGTTGTTCTCATAGTCGCAAACGCGAGCCGTTTCATAGGCAAGCGCACGACCCGCTTCGACGCGCACGCGCATGTCGGCGACCATTTCGGCGACGGCTGGAAGCTGTTCGATCGGAGCGCCAAACTGTTCGCGGGAATTGACGTAATTGCGTGCAAGGCGCTGGGCGGCCTCCGCAACTCCGAGGGATTGAGCGGCGATTCCGAGTCGCGCGCCGTTCATAAGAGACATAACATAGGTGATAAGACCTCGTTGACGTTCGCCGATAAGACGACAGGGCGTGTCGTTGAAAACGATTTCACAAGTCGGAGAGCCATTGATGCCAAGCTTATGTTCAAGATTTCTTACCTTGACGGTTGGACCACGATCGGCGACGAAAAGACTGAGTCCGCGACCGTCGGAAATCTGCGCCTCGCTACGTGCAAGAACGAGAAGAACCTCGCCGCAACCATTCGTGATGAAGCGTTTGACGCCGTTGAGTTTCCACTCGCCGTTTTCATCCTGATATGCGCGCACGCGGACTGACTGAAGGTCGGAGCCTGCGTCCGGTTCGGTAAGGACCATTGCGCCAGTGACTTCGCCGCGTGCAAATTTCGGAAGGTATTCGTCCTTGAGTTCGTCAGAGGCAAACGCGTAGATTGTTTCGGCAATTCCCTGAAGACCGAACATGTTCATGAAAGAACAGTCGCCGCGCGAAACGATTTCTGTCGCCATCGTGTAAACCAGCGTGGGACAATTAATACCGCCGTACTTGCGTGGCAGCGTGAAGCCTTGAAGATCCGCTTGCGACATAAGATCAAGATTCTTTTGCACGAGCGGATGTAGCGTGACCGTTTGGTCTTCGTTGAGAGTATTTCCCTCCGCGTCGACAGTTTCGGCGTTTTTAGCCAGAACGTTTCCAGCGATATCTCCGACAATATTGAGAACTTTACGGTAGTTGTCGATCGCGTCGTCAAGGTCGCGAGGGACGTAATTCGCATCGCCGTTAGGAGTTTCCCGCTCCTGAAGTGCGGCGAGCTCCTTCAGATCATAGTAATCGAGAAGGAATTGAACGTCTTGGTTGTCGGTAAAAAAGTTTGCCATAAAATCCTCTGTTGTTCGGAAAGTAACATTTTCGGCGCTTTACGCAGGAAACGTCGCTATTATATAGTAATTGAAAAAAACGTAACAGGTCAATTCCCTTTGTATCGCGAAAATCTCTCCTTGTTGACGCTCCTTGTCTCTTTGGGAGACATGGCGCCGGAGCTTGGGGTTTCGAGAGAAACAAAAAGCGACGGCTCAAACACGAGTCGCCGCTTTAAATTCGGACGTCGGAAGCGTCCATACACGTGTGCGAACGCGCAAACGGACGTCATTCTTCAGAGTCGTCTTTCTTCGCGTCGGCTGACTTTTTGGAACCTTCCTTGACAGCCGTGTCAATTTCCTCTTCGATTCCGGCGACGCCTTTCTTGAATTCCGTTACACTACGACCGAGGGAACGCATTACGGAAGGAAGGCGATTTCCGAAAAGGAGGAACGCGACAAGCGCGACGATAATCAACTGCATAGGAGAACCAAGCATTGCGAACAGAGCAGAAGACATGCGTAGACCTTTCTTAATCAAAAACGGCATAACCCCCCGTTGGCATTTTCTGGGACGGGGAAAGTCGTGAAATTATCTATGTGACCTTCGAGCGCTTCTCTGATTAAAAGCTAACGCTCGAACAAACGTCCTCAATATAGAAGACGTTCGTGAAAATAACGTCGGAGCTAGGGGAAGCTAAGCGTCGAATCCTATTCTAGCGAATTCAAAAACGGAGTCAACGAGATTCGACCGACTTTCGTTATTTTATCGCTTTTGAAGAGCGCAGATCGTAATTCGACGTCGTTTTTCCGCAAATGATCCGCGAGAGGATGACGAAGCGATTGTTCGTATACTCCGACGATTCGTTAGAATCCCGTCGATTTAGCTCAATATGAATTGTTGCTCTTCAGGGAAAAGAACTCTGAATTTATCAGAAAGCGCCAGAATCGTTTTGACAGAAAGCGTTTCTGCACGAATTTCCCCTTTGAGATTCATTTCATCAAGAATTCTATCGACCGTTTCCTTTTCAACTCGACCTTTAAACGCGCTACAAAGGACCGACCTGACATACTTGCGGCGATGAAAGAAGAGCGCCCGAACAAATTCGTGAAAGAATTTCAAATTCGGAATCTTGTCGCGCTTCTTTTGATTGTAAACCACTTGAACAATGGCAGAATCAACTTTGGGTCTGGGCCAGAATACGGACGGAGGCATAATACGAATAATTCGGCAATCGCACTGCGCCTGCATCCAGACGGCAAGAGCTCCGTAGTCCTTCGTCTTCGGTTTGGCGACAATACGATCGCCGACCTCTTTCTGAATCGTGACCGTCATGGAGTAGGGCGGAATATCCGAAAGAAGAAGATTCGACATGAGAGGCGTTGCAATTTGGTAAGGAAGATTTGCGCACAGCTTGAACCTGCGATCCGGTGATTTGGCAAGTTCTTCGCGGACAACGTCAAGAGCCTGTTGATTGAGTCGATTCTTATTTTCGAGGATATCGGCGAAAAGGAAACGGATATTATCCTTGTCCCAGTGTTCCTGTTTGGCCATCTCGTGCATGATTGAATCTACTTCTACCGTAACGACAACTCCCGCCTCCTGCGCCATTGCGCCGGTGAGCGAGCCTGTGCCCGTGCCTACTTCCAGAACGACGTCGTTCTTTTCCAAATGTGCCGATTCATGAAGAAGGTGCAGAAGATTAAGATCGATCAGGAAGTTCTGACCCAACTTGCTCCTTGGATGGATTCCGAGCGTTTCAAAACGCTCCATTAAATAGGTTCGAGTTTGGTTATTAGAAGAACCAGCGCCCATTTGTATCCCTTATGAATGTAAAACGACTGCGTTTAGCAGAATTGACGACTTTGTATGCGACAACATGAGTATAACACAGATTCGTTAATTTCAAACGACCTCAAAAAACGACTCCGTCAATCTGACTGGAAGCGCGACTCAAGGGCGTGTGCAAAAGGGTCTAAACCCTCGTTTCACGATCGAATGAATCGAGCGTTTCTTCAAGTTCCCGATCCAATGACGAAATTGACTTTAATCTGGGAGCTACGCTTGGCTCCGCAAAAATCCTTACGCGTTTGACATAGTCGTCAAACTGTTCACGCGCAAGGGCTCGAACGACTGGCGAAACCTCTGACAGAGGACGGTAGACGCCCTCATGAGGATAGTATACGTCGATTTTGAATTCAACTTCTTTGTCTACGGGAGGGGCGTCTATCAACAGCTGCTCGGCTTTAACTTGTAATTTTGCGGCAAGCGCGTCTGAAATCAGGCAAACGTCCTGATAAGGACGTCCCGCAATACGTTGATAGAGGGAAGGCGCTTCCATTGAACTGAATTCACGGAGTCTCTTAAACAATCTACGTTCTGTGCCAAAAACGGCCTTCAGAAGTTTGGACGCCGCTTGACCGTCGAGACGCTCCTTCTGCGATGCGGATTGAGAATCGTCCGATTCACAGAGTTTCAAAAGGTAGTGTTCCATTTGACGATCGGACAGACGTCGGACGTCACTGAGGAGTTTTTCGCCGCTGAACTTGTTGCCCAGAAAATGAATGGCTCGCTGAAACATGACGGTCGCGGCTCTTGACGTATGGTGCCAATAGACTTCGCTGAACATGACATAGCGTGCGAAAACCATGAGTTCCGCCGCTGTTTTGCCCTTGTTGGAAATGGCAATTCCATCCCCGGATTCATTTAGGCAGACGCTGCCGACAAGGCGATCCAGATCGTAATTCTTTCCATATGGCACGCCGGCCCCATGGCTGTCGCGCATCAAGTAATCCATCTTATCGACGTCTATCGGACCGGAAAGAATACTCGCCAGTAGGCGGAAGACTTTTTTTCTCCTGTCGTACTCTGAATCAGACTCTTCCGAAAGTCGTTCCGGTGGACGTTTCATAAGCACGTCGCAAACGTGAAGCGGATCAATATGCCAGTCATGACGTATTGATTCAGCCAATTCGCCAAGAATATATTCTTCCGCAGTTTGCTCATGCGAAGCAAGGCCCGGAATTTTAAGATCTTCAAGCAGGTGACAATAGGGAAAGTGTCCGACGTCATGCAGAAGAGCCGCAAGGATTAGCGTCTCTGCCTCGTTTTTGCGTAGTAGAGACGCGAAACGAGGATCATACGCTAATCTTTTGAGCCATAGTAGCGCAAGACGATAGACTCCCAGCGAGTGCTCGAAACGCGTGTGCGTTGCGCCGGGATAGACCAGTCGGACAAAACCAAGCTGCGAGACTTGCGAGAGTCTTCGAAACGCGACTGAATCGATGATCCGACGTACTCTGGGCGTTAACGGGACGTCAAGTTCGGGAGGAACTCGGATGATCGAAGAGCGCGCGTCAAGTCCCGCAATTTCGGGTATGAATAAAATTCCCTGAGCTTCTTTTTCAATCATCGCTATGTCCCCAACGGCGAAGCTTTTTAGCGGGAGGCGCAGGCGGCTTGACTTCGCTCAGTTCCGCTTCAAATAATTCTTGAATCTGTTGTGCGACTTCGCTGTTTTCTACCTGACGATGAAGTTCCTGAAAATCGACGACTTTTGTCGGCTTGGCGATGGTATTCCCGGCGTCTGAACCGACGTTTATAAACGCGTCATGCCGATGAAGATCTTGGCCGTTAGCTGGAAGCGGCGTCCTGACGTTTTCTTTCGAAGCAGGTTCATGAATTGTTGGATCGACAATTAAACGAAGAACGACGGAACCTCCGAGCTGTCCGGATATTCTGGATTCGATTGCGGCGCGCTCATTTTCGCAGTAGTCGCGCTGCATTTGACAACCGGCAGGGAATACGACGGTGAATGTGCTCGGCGTTTCGGGCCTGATTTCGAAGAACGCCGACGCATGAGTTGGCAGAACAATTCCAGAACTAGTTGCGTTGGTCCAAAGCGACGCCAGCTCCGATTGGGGTAGCGAAAGCCAGTCGGCGCAATTATCCTGAACTTGCTGAAGAATAACAGGTTGACTTTCAATAGCAGGAGCGCCGACGCTGGTTGCTGTTTGAGAACCGTCGGGTTCAGACGCGAGCGCGACGACTGGCGACGTCGTTTTCTGAAACGGCACAGATTCAGGGACGTTGGTTATACAGGAATCGCGGTCAACCGTCTGACTTGTTGGAGCGGGATTTAATTCAAGGTTCGTTTTTTTTTTGTCGTCTTCCTGAACCGTCTGAGAGTCCGATCGAAAGACGTTAAGTTCCACCTTTGGAAGCTCGCCGCTTTTGAGTTGATTGATCAGGGATTCGATTGTCTGGAACGCGTCGAGACGACAAAGCCTTGCAAAAGCGAGTTCCGCGAGAATGCGCGTCTGAGCGCTGTATCGCATTCTCTGAATCGTCTGATCGAGAATTTGAAGAGACGCGAGAATTCTTCTCATTCCGAATTCAGACGCAATTTTTTTCAACTCGGCGAAGCGCGCGACAGGCGAGTATGCAAGTTCTTTGGGCCCGCAACCGCTGGCGACGATCATAAGATCCCTGTAGACTCCAAACGTTTGTTCGACCAGCGCGCCAAAATCGACTCCCTGGCGCGACGCGGCTCCCAACGTTTCAAACACAGTCTGCGAATCGCCGTCGACTGTCGCGTTCAAGAGGGAGAAGATCTTTCCGTCGTCGACCGAGCCGAGCATGTTGTGAACGTCGGTCTGAGTGATATGGTTCGGAGCAAAAGAGAGGAGTTGTTCCAAAAGCGACTGCGCGTCGCGCATCGATCCGTTTGCACGTCGTGCAAGAATGTCAAAGACTCCGTCTTCCGCCTCCGCACCCTCTTGTTTTGCGATTTGTTCAAGTCTTTGCGCGATTGAAACGCCGTTGATGCTATTGAAGTCGAATCGCTGGCACCGAGAGAGAATCGTGACAGGGATCTTATTGGGTTCGGTCGTACAGAAGATAAATTTTACGCGTGCCGGAGGTTCTTCAAGCGTTTTCAGAAGCGCGTTAAACGCCTCTCGTGTAAGCATGTGTACTTCGTCAATGATGTAAATCTTATAGCGTGAACGGCTTGGCGCTATCGTCGCGTTCTGGCGAAGCTGACGGATCTCGTCGACGCCTCGGTTGCTGGCGCCGTCGATTTCAATAACGTCGACGTCTTCGCCAATCGAAACGCCTATGCAACTGTCGCATTTCAGACACGGATGGGTTGTTGGTCCCTCAATACAGTTAAGAGCTTTGGCAAAAATTCGCGCGCACGAAGTTTTCCCTACGCCGCGTGCTCCCGTGAACAGGTAAGCGTGCCCCACTCGGTTCGTTTCTATCGCATTAGTAAGCGCACGAGCGACCGACTCCTGACCAATCAGTTCGTCGAACGCCTGGGGACGATAGCGTCTGGCGACCACCTGATAAGCGCTGGGTTTTCTGGAAGAGGACGTACGAGTAGATTCTGAAACAGGCCGAGAGATCGGAGGCTCGATTTCTTCCGCTGTTTGAATCGCGGCTGTTTCTTCCGGGATTTCTCCCTGCGCAGGATTATCTTGTAAGGAGGCAGTCTCCCCTTGAAGCGTGTTGTCAACCGGTTTTGTTTCAGAAGAGGGAACGAATTCCTCCTGATCTGTCTCGCTTTCCAACTTTTGAGGAACGACGGGAACTACTACGTCCGTTTTTTCTTGTGTAATAGTTTCCATATTGGACGTTTCCGCAGGCGATTCCTGAGAAACTTCTTCATTTTCCTGCGTAGGCACGGTATCTTCAGGGACGTCTTTTTCCTCGGAGATTATTTCCTCGACGGGCGCTGGAGAAGAATCTGGCTCTGGCTGTTCGTCGAACAGGATGAAAGTTGGCGTCGTTTCCACAGGTTCCTGAGACTGTTCTTCTTTGGCGCGTTTAGCGCTGGAACGTCTCTTTTTCGCCTTAGCGGGACGGGGCTCCGAAGATTCAGAAGTCAACTGGTCGACTTCTGGTTCGGCGGCGTCCGAACCGAACAGGAAACCTGAGGATCCTGGATTCGAAGAATCTTTTGATGAGCGAGCCACTGATATGTCTCCGGCAAAATGTGTCTGTGTTCAATAAACAGTAGGCGTCCCTACGCTGATCCGATACGTTGATTATAACATGGAAGGGTCGACCCGTCGAATATTCTTTTGATAAGTTATAAGGTTTAACGAAAGTTTTTGGTTTGGATAAACGTCATAACTAGCAAGAAAAAAGACGACTCTCAACGAGAACCCCCGGCACAAAGAAGTAACCGCTTATGGCTGCTCGATTTCTCGCCTGACCAGGTTCACGGCCTCCCATTGCTGGGGGCCCTCGTTGAAAGTCGTCTATTCACAGGGACCCCGTCCACTGCACAGAAGTATACCCTGATTTTGAAATGTGGCAAGCGCCTGTGAGTTTTTTCTCATTGGAACTGGTTTGTCGCTTGATTCATCGGTAATCCTGTGATAGATTGACGTCCGATTTGGTCTCGTTTAATTCAGACTGTTGTTTTCAAATCAGTTGTGTTGTTTGGAAAGGAAAACCGAATGACTGTTGGAACGAATGGACGTCCTGTCGCGGCGATTACGGGCGCTTCGAGCGGTTTTGGCGCGGTTTATGCCGACAGACTTGCAAAAGAGGGGAACGATCTTGTCATTATTGCACGTCACGAAGACAAATTGAAAGCTGTGGCGGAAAAGCTCAAGGAAAAATACAACGTTGAGATCGAGATCATGGTTGCGGATTTGGCGGTTCTTTCAGACATAGAACGCGTTGAAAGTCGGATTAAAGCTTTGCCAACATTGAACTATATGATTAACAACGCGGGATTTGGCGGTAATCGAAGTTTTCCCGACGTCGATATTGATGTGGAGACGCGTATGGTGATGACGCACTGTCTTGCGACGATGCGCTTGTCTCATGCGGCTCTCGTACCGATGAAAGCTAAGGGAAAAAAGAAAGGCGCTGGATTCGTCATTAATGTTTCGTCTATTGCTGGTTTTCTGGCAGGATGCGGCGCCGCAGACTATTGCGGCACGAAAGCGTATCTGATTTCCTTCTCAAAGTGTTTACAGTGTGACGTTCGTAAATTTGGCGTTCGGGTTCAGGCGCTCTGTCCGGGGTTTGCCAACACAGGGTTCCATACGTCTGAAACGATGATTAATTCTCATATCAAGGAGACGTATCCAAATTTTCTTTGGGGGAGCGCCGAGTATATTGTCGACCATTCGCTTCGTGCGCTTCGGCGTCCTTACCGGATGGGCGTGGTGTTTATCCCCAAATTCTTTTACAAGCTTGTTGGTTACTTTGGTTCAAGCTGGCTTTTTGCTCCTCTTCGAACGCTCTTTTCAGGAGGATGCGTTAGATAGAAGTCTGTTTTATCGCCAGAAAGAAACTAAAAAGCGCAGACCGGAGGAAGCCCCGGCCTGCGCTCTTGTTACGTGAAAACAGGACGTTTAGAAGCCACGAGCGGCACGAAGATCGTCAAAGTCTCGGAGATGATAGTCGATACCAACGTAGTCAAGAGTGTTACAGAGCGCGCGAAGCGCGATTCCCAAGCCGTCGCATCCACTGTAGCCGCCGAATTGACCGCCGCCCTTGACATGCGGTTCAAGATCCAGGAATACGCCCGGAATACCACGGTTTTGATTGTATTCCGTCAGAGACGGAAGAATTTTAGCGAAATCGCGAAGAATCGCCTCGTGTCCGGAATAACCCTGATCGCACGGCACAAATCCCTTCATTCTTTCCTCGTCCTGACGTCCGCCTTTAACGTCGACTGTCGTTTTGGCGTAGTCTTTGATGTGCATCCAGCCAAGACCGGGCTTCATCGCTTCGTACTGCTCAAATATTTCGGCGGTGGAGTAGCCTTGCACCACAAGATTTGCGGCGTCAAAAATCAACTTCATTGCCGGATGGTTTACCTGACGATATATTTCAGCAAGGATCCAACCGTTGCAACCTACGAGATTGGCTTCGACTTCAAGTCCGAAAGTCAAATCCGAACGATGACATGTTTCGGCGATTTTACCGAGGCGATCGACGACCTGAGAAATATACTTCCTTGGATCGTCGTCTTTAGGCTGGTAGAAAGAGAAGCCGCGAATCAGTTTGGTCTCGAAAAGGTGCGCGATATCACAAACTCGTTTAACGTCGTTTTCCAGATACTGGTCGAACGGAACATAGGGATCTTTGAGTCCGTCGTCCACGTCGAGAAGCTTGATCTTCCCAATCGGAGAACCGATAGAAGAAACGTTGAGCCCGTAATTATTCTGTATTTCGAGGACGGAGCGAATCTCATCGGTTGTCAGTTTCATAACGTTCTTAACGCCGTCGCCAAGATTGACGAAGCGGACGCTGTAATACTGTAAACCGAGCGCTGCGAAAGTTGCAAACTGTTCGACCATCGTTTTGGAGTTTGAACACTCGTCTGCAAAACCTGTAAGGATAACCTGAGGACGCGGGGTCGTTCTAAGTGTCATCGCTATTTCTCCTTGGATTTGACGAATAGGACGATTAGAAATGTTATCAGCGGGCTAAATCTTCATTCAAGACCAAGCTTGCGGCGCGCGAGGAAAAGTCCTGCGATTGTTTTAGCGTCATGAATCTCACCCGCTTCGAGCATCTTATCAATTTCAGACCACGTTTTGGGCGTCGGTTCAATTCTTTCTCCGTCTTCAGGCGCGCTTTCACCCTTCTGAAGATCCGTTGCGAGGAAGAGGAAGAGTTCTTCCTGAAGGACTCCGGGCGACGTGTAAATCGAATTCAACAATTCAATTTTCCCACATCGATAGCCGGTTTCTTCGACCATTTCGCGCTTTGCAGTTATGATCGGTTCCTCATTGGGTTCCCGGGTTCCCGCTGGAATCTCGTATATATCCTTTCGGAAAGCGATTCGGTATTGATTAATCAACAGAACTCTGCCGTCTGGCAAAATAGGAACAATGCCGACAGCGCCGGGATGCCTGACGATCTGGCGTTTCAGCAGTTTTCCGCTTCTGCCCAATTGGGTTCTTTCAACAACGTCAAAAATGCGAGAGTGAAGGAGGATTGGCTCTCCTTCGGACGTCGTATTTTGTTGGTCCATATGAGCTTCCTGATATCGAAACGATCGACGCGGCGAAGTTTCCGCGATAGATTTTGAAGAACCGTATTTAAACGGCACGCCGATTGCACGAAATTGTATTCGCACAATCGGCGTTCGTCAAGAAATATTAATTACGGTTCAGCCTGGCGCCGAGGGGCGCTCGTTAGTCGAAGAGTTTGACTTTGGGACGAATATCCCAGCGACGAATTTCTCCGATATCGTTTGCAAAGTAGACGAAGCGTTCGTTCCGGGAAAAAGCGACGGCGTCGATAGATTTCACGTCCAGTGGAAGATTGTCGAGGTACAGACACGGAATGCCTTTACGGATTTCCCAGACGACGACTTGCGCGTTCGGACCTCCAACTCCAACCGCCATTCTGGTTTCGCCTGGTGAGAATTCAAAATCTTGTACGACTCCGGGATTCTCGCCCAGATCGACGATCGGACGACCGTTGGTAGATTGCCAAACAGAGATGTATTTGGGATCGATTCGCGCGGCGAAAGACTTGCCCGACGGTGAGAATTTACAATAACGTCTGGCAATAGGATAAGGGATCGCAATCTGGGAGACTTCAAGCGCACGAAGGGGAAGGATCGCTTTATCGAGATTGACCGTTAGCGCGACATTGAGATCCCAGATAACGATCTTAAACCGAGGCTCCTGAGACGTGTTTTCTACCATTTCCATGACAAGCGTAGCGACGAGATCTTCCGCGTCGGAAACGGCCAAAACGTCGACGACGCGTCCCTGGATCTCTTCGTTTGAGGTAGCGGAATCGAAAGTCATTTTGACTGTTTCAGGGAATCGCACGACGCGTTTGCGATCTCTGACGGGAACAAGCGCCCAGTCGCGCGACCAGGGGTTGGGCGTCGGAGACTCCTTCCCGGTATTGGCCTCGTCGTTTGTGGTCTTTGCTTCAGAAGGGGCGACTTGAGCGTCCTTATCGGATTCTTCGACCGGCTTTTCTGCCGATGACGCGTTGAATTCTACGCCTTGCGCGTGATCGTTTGAGGCGTTGCAGACGAGCCATTTGGAATTGGGGGAGATCCACACAACTTCGGCGTTCTTCGTTTCAACCGCCGTTTTCATATGCTTGATATCCGAGTTGGCTTCGTCGACTCCTTCAGAATTCATGAGAATAAACCTTTCAGATTCAAGGGGCTTCGTCATGACGACGTTAATTTCAGGTTTTTCCACCTTTTCGGGTTCTCTGAAATCCTCGAGGTCAGGCGTGTTGACAAAGACAACGTCGCTTTGTTGTTCTGAATCCTGCTCTATGTCTGGCGTCTGAGTTTTGGCGAATGGCGTTTCGTCGGATAAAATGTCGTAGTTCGTCGCCTCTGCCTTTTTTTCTGAAGGCGAGAGTTCGCAGGTTGACAGAGGTAAATTGTCTCCTTCCAATTTAGGATTGTCGATTTGCGAGGACGAGACGAGTTCCGACGATTGATCTGGAACGGCAGGGTCCGCGTCGTTTAGTATTGCTGATTCAGCGCTCGGGAGCGTGGTTGTGTCGTCCGTTTCTGAGATGGAACTGTCATGAGGAAGACGGTCGGTCCTTGCCGACGTTTGTAACTGACGTTCGGTCGCGCTGGAATTTCCAGCGTCGTCCCATGGAAGGTAGAGGGGAAGGGGACGAAGCGACGACGTTTCAGGCGAGACGTTACTGACGTACTCGTCAGGCGAGGGGGCGTCTTCTAAACTTGCGCCTCGAACTACCGAATTCTGGAGATAATCTGATGGAGACTGGGCCAATAGTCCACGCGTTTCCTGGTCGATCCAGAATATTCGATCGCCTTCTTCATCGAAAGCGACCGCGTTGGAATAC
>CACYBR010000163.1 GCA_902772705.1 uncultured Planctomycetota bacterium | reverse complement strand
TGGAAGAGCGCTTTTTCGTGTTCTTTTCGTTCTGGCGTATGCGTTCCTCATTCTCTTTGGAAACGCTCTGCATTTCCATTCCCACATGGGATGCGATTCCTGCCCTTCCAATCATGTTGTCAGTATATCCTCTTTAACTGGGGACTGGCCGCAAATTGGAGCGGATGATTTTTGCAAAGAGTGCCGCAATCACGCTCACCTTTTCTGTCCTGCCTGCCATTTCTTTGCGCATTTCAGGTTCTTTGTTACCACCGCTTCGGCGTTTCTGGCTGTCGTCCTTTTGGTCGGCAAGTTCTGTCCAGACGTCCAGCATATTCTTCTCTGGCAAAGAATCAATTCCTACAAAGAACGCGCGCCTCCTTACTGCGCGGCTCTCTGAAGACAGAACGTTCATTTTCTTGTCTGTGGCGCTCCCTAAGGGCGCTCCGAGATCTCTACGTGAGTTCTCCGGGGTCTTGGGTTGTTTTTGCGTCTGATCGCAAGGCGAAATCACGCTTGATTTTTCTTCACAAGGCGTTTTTCCGTCTCTGGCGATTGGCGCTCAACATACCTGCTCTATGCTTAGCGCTTATATGGACGTTGTTTATTAATTGAAAAAAGACGCGAGGCTCTGTGTCTGAGCCCCCGCGCATCAGAGGACTTTGTAGAAATGAATCAGAATCAAAACACTTTCCTTCAGCCGTCGCTTCATACCCAAAAGGGCTTTACGCTCGTAGAACTGTTGGTCGTAATTGCGATCATCGGCATTTTAATCGGGCTTCTCCTCCCTGCCGTTCAGGCTGCAAGAGAATCGGCGCGACGCATGCAATGCCTCAACAACCTTAAACAAATCGGACTGGCGCTCCATAATTACCACGACGCCCACCACAAATTTCCCTCCGCATGGCGAGGATATGCCGCAGACGGAACTTCACCGCTCGTATTTGGCAACCCCGGATGGGGCTGGGCGGCAGTTATTCTGCCCTACATGGAACAAAACAACCTGTATTCGCAAGTGGATCTCACCGCGTCTATTTCTGCCGAAAAAAACAAAGACGCACGAACTCTGTTCCTCAACGCATATCGCTGTCCTTCGGAGCCGTCTGGAGAACATACCTTCACGTTGCACGACTCAGGTTTACTTGAACATGAACATGAAGACGAGGATGAAGACGAGCATCATCATGAGGAAGAATCGTCGCTAGATGAAACAACGCTCTTTGCTGCCGCAAACTACATTGCGTCCATCGGGACGACCAACATCCACGATGGAGAACATTATGAAGACGGCGGTATTTACGAAGGACGCGAGTTTAAAAGCGACGGAGCTTTTTATCACAATAGCGCCCTTGGAATGGAAGCTTTTACCGACGGCCTTAGCGCCACAATCTTTGTAGGAGAACGAACGTCAAAGAAACAGCATTACTCAACATGGTCGGGAATGCCCG
The DNA here is from genome assembly GCA_902772705.1 of uncultured Planctomycetota bacterium. Classification (GTDB taxonomy): domain Bacteria; phylum Planctomycetota; class Planctomycetia; order Pirellulales; family Thermoguttaceae; genus RUG369. The sequence continues at coordinate 9,895 of CACYBR010000163.1, read as the reverse complement.
CTGGAGACGGATGTATTCCCGCAATCGTCTCAGGAAGCTTTTATAAGGGATTCAACAATGATGGAAAGGGACATGGATTCTCAAGTTTCCATGCAGGCGGCGCCAATTTCCTGTTCGGCGACGGTTCGGCTAAATTCATTTCAGAAAACATTGACGACAATACCGTTAGAGCCCTTGCCACGCGTTCAGGAGGCGAAGCGGTTTCACTCTAATTAGCATAGCCGATTAAATTCGAAACGTCTTCGCATAAGAAAGCGTCGATCGTTCAACAAAGAACAATCGACGCTTTTTTCCTTTCCACTCAGCGCTCAACGGAGCAAGATTCCCGCCTCCGCGCAATTTCGGACCATTGCCTCCGGCCATATCGACGTTTGGACCTCGCCAATATGCGCGCAACGTAGAAAATACATGCAAAGGCGCGACTGTCCAAGTCCTCCGCCTATCGAAAGCGGAAGCTCGTCGTTCAGAAGCGCTCTGTGGAACGCAAGCTCTTTACGTTCTTCGCAACCACGAATGCTCAGTTGTTTCAGGAGCGCAAGCTTATCAACTCGAATTCCCATAGACGAAAGCTCAAGAGCCTGTTTGAGGACGGGGTTCCAAACAAGGATATCCCCGTTAAGACCATAATATCCCGGATCCGTCTCAGAGCTCCAATCGTCATAATCTGGGGCGCGTCCATCGTGAAACTCGCCGTTGGAAAGGTTATGACCAATACCGATAATAAAAACGGCTCCGTACTTACGTACGATTTCTGTTTCGCGTTCCTTGGGCGTCAGATTTGGATATTCATTGAGCAGGTCTTCAGACTGAATGAAGGTGATACGCTCGGGCAAAAGCGGACGAATGTGCGGATATTCGCAATAAACACTGTGCTCAACGTCCTTAAGACAGTTGTAAATACTCTCGACAACGTCACAAAGATAATCAAGATTTCTGTCTTCAGGACGAATAGTACGTTCCCAGTCCCACTGGTCTACGTAAAGCGAGTGGATATTGTCAAGCTCTTCGTCGGCACGAATCGCGTTCATATCGGTGTAAATACCATATCCTGCGGGGATCTTATAAGCGGCAAGCTTCATTCGCTTCCATTTGGCAAGAGAATGAACGACCTCAGCGTATCGCTCGTTCATTGCCTTTATAGGAAAGGAAACGGGACGTTCAATACCATTAAGGTCGTCATTAACGCCAGTGCCCTTGAGAACAAACAGAGGCGCCGTCACGCGTCGAAGATTAAGCTCTTCCGTGAGGCTCTGTTGAAATTCCTCTTTGATAAAGAAAATCGCCTGTTCCATAAGTTCAGGAACGAGCTTCGGAACATAGCCCTGAGGAATAATTAAAGACATCTTAAAGCTCCTGTGACGCTTATTCTCATCCCCGTTTCAACACAAGCGTTGAAACACGCAAACTCAAGTCGGTTCAAAAACGCGACAAACGCCCTAATCGCCAGAAGCGCGAAGGCTTCGGCCATTGTAAAAAATAAGGTTTAAACGTCAAGGTCTTTGAGGTTCTTTTATACGAAAATTTTATACAAAGACCAATCAATAATCCTTTATCTTATACTAAGCCTTTCCTTCTTCGCCGCCCCCAAACAACAAGGGCGAAGCGCCCATCAAAACGCTTCGCCCCAATAAAACTCCGCTTTCGTCGCTATTTCAGCCGCCAATCGCCTCACTTTTGGGGCGCATACTGACCGGCTAGTTTCTTGTATTTGTTGGCGTCGTCAGTTCTCTTGAGTCCCTTGCACATCGTCGAAAGATTCGAGTATGCCACGTAGAGGTTCTCATCCTTCGTGTAACCGCCGTCATAGCCCTTTTCGAGTAGCTTAACAGCGCTTTCGAGCATATCGACTCCCTCGTCTTTCTTCCCGTTCTTCCAGTAAAGAGAAGCGGCGGAGACCAGGGGCGCCCCGAGACGAGCCGAGTCGCGAGCCCTCAGATTGTCGCCAACTTGTCCTACGAGGTCATTGGCCTTGTCAAAGTATTTCAATCCCTCGTCTACCTTGCCTTCTTTGGCAAGGATAACGCCAAGTTGCAATTGAGCCAGAGCTGCCGGCACGCGTTCTGTTGCCGGACGATATTCGGTCACAATCTGCAGATATTCCAGTCCCTTCGTTCCACAGGAAACCGCCTGCTTAAAATCATTGCGAGCTTCATAGATACGAGACGCGGCCACGAGCGCGCGTCCGGCCTTCCACCGTACCGACGCGGCGGAAACCTCGTCTAAAGTCTTGCGAAGGTATAGCTCCGTCGTGACCTTCAACTTTTGAACATAGTTGTCAACCTTGTCAGAATCAGGAAGTTCCAGACAGACGTCAATCGCGGTCGCCAGGACGTCGATTTGAGCAGTTGGAAGCTGGGAATCTTCAGGGCGAGCGGCGTCGATCTCCTTGGCAACGACAGACGCCGCGTCGATCCACTCAAACGCCTTCTCTTGATCGGACGCGTTCTTCCAGTGTTTCTGCGCAACAGCGATTGCGATCGAAAGATCTGCACGAAGTTCGAGTTTCTTTGCTGCAAGATAAACGTCGCCCTGAGGCTTCGCTTCGTAGAGAGACTGGAGCAGTTTTAGCGCGCGCTGTCCCTGAGCAATAGAACCGTCATAGTCCGCTTTAGCGGATTCACGACGCAAAATAGAGTCCAAACAGACGCCTTCGACGGCAAATAACGGATGTTCAACAAAAGAGTCGCGCACTGCGTCCATATAGCGCAACGCCGAATCTGCCTCTCCTGTCTGAATTAGGGCGTCAATGTAGGTCAGATGGAACTGAGGCATGGAATCGTTGAGTTTGAGCGCTTTGTAGACATACTTACGAGCGTTCGAGTAGTCGCCGACAGCCAGATGCGTCTGAGCAAGGATCCAGTCGGCGCCTGGCAGGTTCTGATCATGGAGAAGCGCATGGTCGGCGTCGTCGCGAGCATAGGTCAGATTGATCATGAGATCCTGTTCCGCTCGCATGATGAAATATTCGCTCTTAACCGTTTCGGCAACGATCTGGATCACACGATTACTCGGCAGACCGGGTTTCTCGCCCTTTTCAAGAACAAAAGCAATTCCCTTTTCCGGGAACACTTCACGGAAGTTGCCCATTTCGTCGGGAGACCAAATGGGACGAACGTCATTGAGTTCGCTTTCAAAAACTTTGCGCGCGTCCGATTCAGAACGAGGTTCGGCAAGATTAATCATGATCGCTTCAACGACGTCGTTGGCGGCGACAACCTGAATTGTCGTATCTGGTAAAGTCGCCGTTTGATAAGTTGCGACGTCGAACCCGTCAACCTTCTCTCTGGCGACGGGTTCCTTAAGCATCGGATTACTGCCAAGCTCGGAAAACTTCGTCACTCCTGGCATGACTTCCATAAACTTGGCGCCATGGGGCTTGTGCCCTTCAGAGGAATTATCATCGGCGCGAACGTTCAGGTTTGGCAGTTTTTCCAGATCGTCGGCTAGCTTGCTTCTGGACGTTCCATTGGCTTTACGCGCTCGTCCAAGTTCAACGCCGGTCTTACTGGCAACTGGAGTTTCGCCAGCTGTTTGAGTAATTGCCGATTTTGTTTCTGTTCCAGCTTCATTGACGACAGAGTTAAGGTTTTCCGCTAAAACGGGGTCGTTACCATGGGAAGCGACAGCGTATGAAGTCGCCGATAGAGCGAGCGCCATCGCCATGGCAATTCGCCCGATACGCATCTTATCAGCCGTATCATTTCGAATCATCTTAAGATTGCTCTCCGTGTGTTTAGCCTAAATAGTCGCGTAAACTTAAAAAACTCCACGCGCTCCATCGCGCGCATGGTACTGAAATAGCAAGATCGTGTCCAGTCCAATATTGCCAATTATAACGAATATACCAATTTTAACTGTTTCTGTTCCTCCTCTGATTGAAAGGTCGTTAACCCTTGATAAAAATCATTTAGCGTTACTACAAGAAAAGGATTTTTTGAAGTCGCCGCGAAAAAGAGAAAAAAAGACGTTATTCGCTTTAAAAACGTGTTAAAAAAACGTAGAATATGGAAAACGGGTTGGGCTTAGACCATGCGTTTCGCACAAACGCAAGTCGCAAGGTTTGCGCTCCCCTTCTGACTAACAAAAGACCTTAGGAGTCGTTCTTATGCTTAAGATTGGAATTGTTGGAATCGGATTCATGGGCATGATTCATTATCTTGCCTATGAGCGAATAGAAAACGTCAAGGTCGTCGCGCTCTGCGAGTCGTTCTTTAAGGAGCGTCTTAAGGGCGATTGGACCAAGATTAAGGGGAATTTTGGCCCAGCTGGGACCCAAATGGATCTCACCGGAATCGCCACTTACGACAACCTTGACGACATGCTTAACGACCCCAACGTCGACGTCGTTGATATTTGTCTTCCACCAGCCGCTCACGCAGCCAACACGATCGCCGCGCTCAAGGCTGGTAAGAACGTTTTCTGCGAAAAACCGATCTCTCTCCAGCAGGATCAGGGAGTCGCAATGGTTGAAGCGGCGGCGGAAACCGGAAAACTTCTCATGATCGGTCACGTTCTCCCCTTCTTTGACGCGTTCAACTATATCTATCAGGCGGCCGTAACCAATAAGTTCGGTAAATGTCTTGGCGGCAACTTCACTCGCGTCATCTCCGATCCAACGTGGCTCAAAAACTTTTATAGCATGAACGGCTCTGGCGGTCCGATGCTTGACCTGCATATTCATGACGCGCATTTTATCCGCACCCTCTTTGGAATGCCCAAAAAGGTCCAAAGCGTCGCGCGTCTCCGAGGCGACGTTCCCGAGTATTTCAACACCCAGTTCCTCTACGACGACCCAGATCTCGTTGTAACGGCAACGAGCGGATGCATTATGCAGCAGGCGCGTCCTTTTGAATTTTCCTATGAAGTTCACTTTGAAAAGGCCACCGTCTTCACCGACTGTTTCACACAGGTTCCTGTCACCGTTCTGAACGCCGACGGTTCTATTGAAAAACCTGAATTCCCCGCCGGAGACGACATTACCCCCTTCGTCAACGAGCTAACCGAAGCGCGCAACTGCTTCCTCGCCGGCAAGCCGTCCGCGATGCTTGACGGAGTCCTGGCTCGTGACGCTCTCACCATCTGCCACAAAGAAATTGAGGCGTGCAACAAACGCGTTCCTGTCGAAATCTGATTCGTCGCATTAGCAATTACCTGTCAGGAGGGCGTCGATTTTGTCGAAATCGGCGCCCTTTTGATTTCAACGAACGGGCGACACAACTTTGGAGAAAATGGTTAAAATATTCCTGATATACCATTTAATCCAGCGTTAAAAGAAATACTTGCGTCCGGCTGAAAACGGGGACGATAAGAAGGGAGATTGTTTTAGTCTGGATACCCGGTATAATCGATTCAAGCATTTGATTCAGGGGGGTAACCCCCTTGAAAACGCGGGAATTGACGGGGCCCTTAACTTCCTGTCAAGTCATGACCCAAACTCAGTGTGATAAGACGACGCAACATTTAGAAGCTCAGCACGAGGAATTGCTCCGTAAAATCGACGAACTCGACAAGCGTGTTTCCGAAGTTCTGGCTGAGTGGATACAGGTGGCAGATCAGGATTTAATAGCTGGCAAGGTCAAATGAGCCGACAACAGCGTCCTTCCGAATTCCAATGGGTTCCGTCGTTTTCTTCATCTGACAGACTCGGCTGTTAAAGCCGGAATACGAGGACGTTCAGTGAAACAATCTAACTATGCCTTTTTTAAGTCGTTGACGATTGCGCTCGTTGCCCTTGCCGTCGTCGTTTCTTTCTCTGTGCGGGAAGTTTCCGCTCAGCGTTCCTCCGATCTTCGGATTATGTCCTATAATATCCGTAACGGACGCGGTCTGGACAACAAGACTGACTACGCGCGAATCGCCGACGTCATCAGCAAAGAAACGCCAGACGTCGTCGCGATTCAGGAACTCGACAAAAACACGAAACGTTCTCAGGGAGTCGACGTCCTTGAAGAACTCGCGAAACTCACCGACATGACTGCGTCGTACGGACCCGCAATCGACTATCAGGGCGGTCAGTACGGCGTCGGGGTTCTGTCAAAGGAAAAGCCTTTGAAGGTGGAACATTTTCCTCTCCCTGGCAAGGAAGAACAGCGTTGTCTTCTGGTCGTAGAGTTCAATGACTTTGTGTTTTTCTGTTCACACTGGTCTCTTACCGACAAAGATCGTCTCGCTTCGGTCGCTATCATTACCAATAAGATGAAGGAACAGCAAAAACCCGTCTTCATTTGCGGCGACTTTAACGCTCAACCCAACGAGGAGTCAATTCGTGACCTTCAGCGCGACTGGACTGTCGTCTCTGCGGATGAATTCACCTTCCCTGCAAACGATCCGAACATCCGCATCGACTATGTCTGCGTAGCCGATCCTACGGGAAAAACCGCTTCTGAGCAATTAAGCAAGGCGGCTAAAAACGCGCGTGTTGTCGAAGAACCCGTCGCTTCTGACCACCGTCCAATCGCGCTTGAATTCGATATGAGCATTTTCAAATGATCTGACGCCAGAGTTCGTTCGTACCAGTAAATAAAAGGCGGCTCCCTGCATAAAGAGAGCCGCCTTTTATTTTCAACCAACCAAAAGGACGAATCAATTATCAGTCTCCGAAACCGTGTAGAAAACGACTGCATGTCGTGATAAAGTCGTGGAGAGTTCAATCCGCCCGTCGTCGCCAACGACACGTTCACACTCAGATGAACGCGGAGGCCGATTGGCTTTCTCCTTGTATTTTTCACGAAGGTCGTTGTAGTAAAGCGTTCTGTATTCTGGATCGCCCCATCCATTATCCATGCTGCCGCTATCAGGAGACCAGGTGAACGCCTCGTCTGGAATCTGGAGACGCTCTTTATCGGCAAGCCACTCGCAGAAGAAATTCTCTTGATCGTCGATCGTCGTTTCAACGACTCTGACGCGCTTTCCCTTCCAGAAAGGCGCGTTCACCGAAAAAGAAACGTCGGCGGACTCGCTATAATCAAGATCGTACTTAAAGTTGTACGCCATCAGAAAAAGAGTCTGAGAATCCTCGTCAAAGCCGGCGACTGCTCCGCAATCGACAGACTCGGCAAGCGACTTCTCTTCTGTCGCGTTCAGGAGCCTGGAGTTCTTAAACTTCGCAAGGTTCTGGGCCGTTCGAAACGCAAGCAGGGGGTAACCGCTCCATGGAGAGGACGTCGAATAGCTCCATGCGCTGAAGTAGTCGATATCCGACTCAACCATGATCTTGAAAATACGCGCGTCATACGCCGCCTGATAAGTCTGACCAACTATGCGATAAGTCAGATCAGCCGCAACCTTACCCTTTCGTCCATTGAGGATCCGTCCCTCGTCGACTCCAAATCTCAGATCTGTCAGCCCAACGGCGTTTGCTCGCGTACGAATGCGCTCGACGGTCTGTTCCAGCGTCATCGGGTGCGCTTTATCAGGCGCGTCGTCGTAAAAAGAAACGGCAAAGTATTTGATCGGAACAGGTCCCTTGCCCGTTTTAGCGTTAACCCCCTTCGCACAGTGATCAAGCAGTTCACGCTCGTCCCAAAGACCTTCTGTGCAAGCCATCGCGTGCGCGCCAATCCAAAGATCAGGTCCCAGTTCCTCACAGAGGGCCGCTACAGAATAGTCGTAAAGCTTGAAATAAGCGTCGCGACTCCCGTCAGGCGTCTTACCCTTATCGTGGAACCAACTGGCGTTTTCAAATTCAACGAGAACGCCGAATCCCCAGGTGCGAACACGATCGACGCCAAACCGGTCGACCAGCGCCTTTGCCATCGCCCGAATATACCGATAGTAAACTTCGTAATCGTCAGGAGGAAGCGCGTTAACGTTAAACCCGTCGACGACGGTTTCCTTTGAGAATTTGTCCGGAACGCTTAACTTAATATGCGGTTTGGCGCCGAGATCAAGAACATGCTGACACGCTATCAGAAGAGGTTCAAAATCGTAGTCGTCGACTATGTCTCTGTTTTGGGGATCGACAAAAAGATCGCGAGACTCGTTCCCACCCGTCGCTTGCATGAATTGCACATGCTCGACGAATTCGCTCAAATTACACCCCTCGTCTTTTGGAGGATAGGGCCAATTCTGAAACTGCCAGAGATTGACGGTTGAAACCTTGTTTCCTATCGTCTTTCCCCGCTGAGTCGCGTCAACGTCAACATGGAGAGTCGACGGGCTCGCCGCAAAGGCAGGAAGCGCGACGAGCCCAGAACTAACGATCAGGAGCGCGCCCCAAAACGCCGTCAGACTACCGGATGTTTTATCAATTGTTTTCATTAATGGACGCTCCTAATCCAAGATAAATCACTTCGTTTCAACGGTCATCTCAAAGGACCATTTATTGAAGTAAAGATTACCGCCGTCCCACTCGATTTCGCCCTTCTGGAGGTCAACCGGTTCGCTTCGGAAGAATTTCTTCGGATTGAAGAACGGACGCCCAATTGAATCGTTGATCACAAGGCGATACTGATCGAAGGAACTCTTGTAGAAGTTACGAACGACAGGATCGTCGCTTTTCATAAGTCCGTAGGACATGTCGATCGGAACCCAACCGATCCCTTCATAGTAAATTTCGCCCCAGTCGTGCATACCGCAAACGCTACTGTTACTGCGCATCGTCCAGCCGCTCTGCCACTTGGCGGGAATACCAACGGAACGACAGGCGGAAATGAGAAGAAGCGTCAGCATACCGCAGTCGCCGTGCCCTTCCCGGAGGACATATTCCGGAATACAGGGCATCGTGCCATATTCATTGGAAGAAGCCCAGGGATAGGTCGCGTCAATCTTGTCGAAAAGGAGCGAAACCATTTTGACGGGGTTTGTTTCGTCGCCTACAATCTCCTCAGCCCATTTCTTCATCGCGTCGGTCTTAATCATGTGAGGAAGATACTCGGCGGTATAGGTCTTATAGATCTCGCTGTCTTTATCATAAGGCTTAACAGCGGCGATCAGTTCGTCCTGGGAAAAATACTGAGCGTAGCTTGTCGTCTCAAAAGAAAACTTGAAGACAGTATCCTGATCTTTAACAGCCTTTTTTTCCATGTAGAGAGTACGCTGCAGATCAGTCTTCGGAGAAAGTTCCCATTTGTCGCCGTCGGCATAAACAAGCTTAACATTCTGCTGACGAGCGCATGATTCACGTGGAAACGGGGCCCAGTAACGGATCGTTTCTCCTTCGGGAATCGTATTGGCCGGAATCGTCGCAACGCAGGTAAAAACGTTCTTACGTTCCTTTGAAAGCTGTCCGAGCTTTTCGGCAGCGGCGGCGATCTCCGAGCAATTCTGGAGTCGCGCCTCACGATTCTTCTTGTCAAGCTCGGATTCGACATACTTGTCGCGAAGTTCCGGATCAAGACGGCGGAGATTGTTGACCGCTTCCTTAAAGTAACGGCGTTCGCCGTCGATTGGACGCATTTCGAGATAGCGCTTGGATTCCCAGTAGCGCATCTTTTCGTCGCTGTTATCATAACCGGCGTCCGCGAGTTTTTCCTTAATCTGTTCCTCGCTGTAGGGAAATTCAAGACGAATGCGACGCATCAGTTCATAATACCACTCCTTCTGAAGTTGCTCCGCGTCAGAAAGATCAGTCGTCTTGTCAAGCGCGTCTGCGGCCTCAGAGAACTTGCTCTCCTCAATAAGACCAAGAATATTTTTTTGCCACTCAGACTGGGCAAAGGAGCTTTGACAGGATAGAATGACGACAAGCAAGGTCGCCAGACCCAGAAGTGAACGCGTGATGAAACGCATTTTTTGCATATTTTCACCTTAAAGTTCGATGATGGAAAAAAGGAACAACGGCGCGGCTTTAACTACCGCACGCCCACGACAAGTATACGATTGTCACGACCTGAGCGCAAGTAGGACAGCCAATACGAAAGCTGGTAAACGCGCTATTTAGCGTCTCATCCAGTCT